>JBHHUV010000108.1:0-8222 GCA_046754005.1 Phycisphaerae bacterium
TGTTGCGGCCCCTACGGGGCGAGAGGGCAGCTCGTGATCCTGTTCTGCAGTTGTGCGATTAACTGAAAGCACGAGATTTTTGGTTTTGGTTTCTGTTGTTTTTATTTTGACTTTTTGACGTTTCATCCCGCCGAGACGGTGTTGGCCATAAGCATCGCCACCGTCACCGGCCCGACACCGCCCGGGACCGGCGTGATCGCGCTGGCGATCGGGGCGACTTCTTCGAAGCGAACATCGCCGATTGTCTTCATCTTTTTTCCGTCCGTCGAACCCGCGACCGGCACCCGATGCGTTCCCACGTCGATCACGATCGCGCCCGGTGAGACGTGTTCGGCGCCGATCAGACCGGGAACCCCGGCGGCGACGACGAGGATTTCGGCCCGGCGGGTGTGGGCCGCCAGGCCGCGGGTGCGGGTGTGGCACTGCGTCACCGTGGCGTGGGCGCCGAGCAGCAGCATGGCCAACGGCTTGCCGACGATCGCGCTCCGCCCGACGACAACCGCCTCTTTCCCCGTAATATCAATACTCGTCGATTTCAGGCAGGCGAACGCCGCGGCCGCTGTACAGGGCACCAGGGCGGCGCGGCCCATCGCCAGCAGGCCCAGGTTTTCCGCCCGCACCCCCTCGACATCCTTCCCGGTCGCGATGGCCTGTTGCAGGGCGAAGCCGTCGAGCGGTTTCGGCACCGGCAGGTGAACCATGATCCCGCTGATTGCCGGGTCTTCGTTCAGTTCCGTGAGGGCTTGCCGTGCTGTGGCCATCGTTGCATCGTCCGGCAATTCGACCCGGCGGTATTCGATGCCCGCCGACTCGGCGTGCTTTGCCTGCGATCGAGCATAGCTGAACGCCGCCGGATCGGATCCGACGAGTACCGCGGCCAGCGCCGGCGGCCGACCCTGCGTTCGTCGTGTTGCCGCGCGTTGCGCCGTCTCTTCGCGGATCTTCGCGGCGAGCGCCTTGCCATCAATCCGTTCAGCAGCCAATGGTTGATCTCCTCAATAGAACTTACCGCGGAGAACGCGGAGAAATAAGGTGGGCACCGCCCACCGTGACTGTCCTGTGGGACCGGTTTCCAACCGGTGCAAAACCAATCACTCGCAACTCACCCGCCCTGCCGCGAAAACACCATCCCACATTCCGGGTAACGCGGTTCGACCTGCGCCCGCAGATCGTACCCGCACCCCATGCAGACACTCAATCCTCGAGCGATCATTTCCAGTCTGATTTCCTTCTCTATCGCACGGCGAAATACAAACTGATGCAGGCCCACGTAGGATCCGGCGATGAGACCTCCGAAGAATCCGTTGTTCATCCAGGATGGCATGGCCAGGATCGGCTTCAGAATAAGATCGAAGATGATTATGACCGTTCCTGTAATGAAGCCGACTCCAACGATCAGGGAGAGCCAGAACCGAGGTCGTCGGGACACCTTTTTGATCGCCGCTCCATAGACGGCACGACGTTCCTCTTTTGTCTCAAATTGAGCGAGTTCGGGGAACCGCCGCGGCGTGCTCATTGTTCGGGCTTCTCCACCAATGCGTTCATCCGTGACGTCAGCCCCCGCTCAAAGGCCGCGTCCGGTTTATGACCAAACGCCGCCTCGAACGCCGTCCGCGCCGAGCCATTGCTTCCCAATGTCCGCGTTGAAGGCCCCTTCAAATACGTCGCGAATGCCCGTGGCCGCTCGTGGATCAAGTCATAAACCAGCGCCCAGGCGATCGAATACCGCGCGCTGAGATCCTTCGCACCCGGCCCGATGTATGCCGATTCGCCCACCAGTGCCGCGAGATTCAGCCCCTTGTCGCAATCGGCCGCGGCCAGAAAGTCATCCAGCCGATGCCGATTGACCGGCTCCTCGCCCTCGAACTGCATCGCCAACCCCTCGCGCAGCCATCGCATCCCCGAGGGTTGGGCCGACTGCAGGCCGAGGTTCGTCAAGACGAGGTGGGCGATCTCGTGGCGGACGACGGTCATCGTGATCAGCCGCTCATACGTTGCAATCTGCGTCTGGATCTCCCGCGCGCGGTGGTGCGTTTTTTCCAGGCGCGCGCGGGCCGCCGCATCCCGATTCGACCCCTCGGTTCGGATCACCTTCGCATTCGCATAGTTGAACAACAGACAGCGATTCGATCGGCCGTCGTGAAAGCCCGGAACGGCGGGGTTGACGTGGAAGCCCGCCTCGCGGGCGAAGCGCTCATAGTCGGCCCACGCGTCAAAGAAGACCACGGTCATCTTGGAGTCCGGCTCGCTGATCGCCAGATCCAGCCGCCGGGAAAATGCGACAATGTCCGAAAGCGTCCGAGCCGCCGTTACGAGCAGACTCCGCGCCCGCTTCGGACCGGCATCGGAAAGCACCGTGAAACAGGGCCCGTGATAGGTTCGAAAGTCGGACCCGAGTTGGATCAAAAGCGTCCTATCGGCCGTCCGATCGGCGGGGAGGCTCCACTTGGCTGACGACGGAGATGCAGCGGCCACGCCGCACGCGTAACAGGCCAACAGGACCATTGCGATCGGCATGCTTACCCGACCCATACGGCCGGGTCGTGTAAGCATGACACCCCGGCAGTAACACATAAGTTGTTCCCGGTTCGAACGGTTCAACAGATGGGTCATATGACCCATCCTACAGTATCTCCATACTATTTCGCTATTCGCCATTCGGTATTCGCCATTCCTCAATACCCCGCCGCCTGGCCATCCTTCCGCGACTCCGAAGCCCCGATATAGACATCGTTCACCGCGTCGTAGCCGATCGCCTGATAGCCCCCGAACGGCCCCTTCATCGGCACGATCCGATGGCCCATCTCCGCGAGCGCCGCCCGCGCCGCCGCGTCGATCCCCGATTCCAGTGCCACCCGGCCGCCCTCCCGCATCACCTCGCCCGTCGGCGACGACGAGTCGGTGTGGTACCAGCGGGCCGCGTCGCCGGCCTCCTGCAGATTCATACCGAAGTCTATGATGTTGCACAGAATCTGCACGTGCCCTTGCGGCTGCATGTCGCCGCCCATGACGCCGAAGCTGAGGAATGGCTTGCCATCCTTCGTGACAAACGCGGGGATGATCGTGTGGAACGGTCGCTTGTGCGGGGCATAGGCGTTGGGATGGTCCTTCTCCAGCGTGAAAAGCTGACCGCGATCCTGCAGGCAAAACCCCAGCCCGTCCGGGCACAACCCCGAACCGAATCCCCGGTAGTTGCTCTGGATCAGCGAGACCATGTTTCGATCCTTGTCTGCAACAGTCAGATAGATGGTGTCCCCGGTGCGCAGTTTTTCGTCGACTCCGGCCAGCCGCGCATCTCCGGCGGGATATTCTCGTGCCGCCTTGTTCGGATCGATCAGCTTCCGCCGCTCGGCCGCGTAGGCCTTCGAGATCAGCCGAGTAACCGGCACGCGAGAGAACTCCATGTCCGCATAAAATCGCGCCCGGTCTTCATAGACCAGCTTCTTCGCCTCGATCATGTGGTGGACGAAGGCCGCGCTGTTGTGCCCCATCGACGTCAGGTCATACCCCTCGATGATGTTCAGCATCTGCAGCGTCGCGATGCCCTGCCCGTTGGGCGGCAGTTCCCAGACGTCGTAGCCGCGGTAGTTCGTCGAGACCGGATTCACCCACGTCGAGGTGTGTTCGGCCAAATCGCGCTTGCGAAGGTGGCAGCCGACGCGCCGGAAGAAGGCGTCCATCACCTCGGCGAGTTCGCCCTTGTAGAACACGTCGCGACCGCCGGCAGCGATTTTTTCCAGCGTCTTTGACAAGGCCGGGTTGCGAAAGGGTTCGCCCTTGCCGGGTGCCTTGCCGCCGGGCAGATAGACGGCCGCGAAGCCGGGGTAGTCCTTCAACCTCCGCCCGCCGCCCGACCAGTAGTGGGCGATCAGTTCGGAGACCGGGAAGCCCTCGCGGGCATAGCGAATCGCCGGAGCGAGGACTTCTTTCATCGGCAGCTTGCCGAATCGATCGTGCAACTCGAACCACCCATCCACGCAGCCGGGAACCGTCACCGGCAGGGGGCCGAACGGCGGAATCTTTTTGAGATCCTGATCGATAAAATGCTGCCGTGTCAGGCCATAGGGAGACCGGCCGCTGGCGTTCAGGCCGAAAAGCCGCCGCGACTTGGCATCCCAGACGATCGCGAACAGATCGCCGCCGATCCCATTTCCCGTCGGCTCCATCAGCCCCAGAGTCGCATTCGCGGCGATGGCCGCATCGACGGCGCTGCCGCCCTTCTTGAGGATGTCCAAGGCGACCTGTGTGGCCAATGGCTGGCTCGTAGCCGCCATCCCATGTTGGGCGAAGACCTCCGACCGAGTCGCAAACGCTCGTCCGGTAATCCGGTCACCGCCGAAGACCGGTGTGGGCCAAAGAACCACGCCACAAACCAACCCGATCCCACACACATAAGAGAGAGACATCAATGCACATCCTTTCATACAGAAACCCAAACACCGATTCGGCCCAGCATAACCGCGGACCGGCCTTCCCCAAACGGTGGGTCCATGGCAATTTTTGTCGCAGCACAGTCCGGCATAATCCGTCCCGGAGGGACACGGGTGCGTTGTCACGGTGGAAAGCAGCACGAGATCGTGGATGCTGCCCTCGCCCTTTCAGGGCGAGATGATGAAGTTATTGCACCTTTATCCACGGGTTCCGCTGCGCTGCACCCGTGGCTATGCGCCTGCGCTCCTTCGGAGCGGAATGGTTATGCACCCAATGCCAGTGCGGCTGTCGATTCGATGTATCATGTGTCGTGGAACCCCCAAACGGCCAGGGATAGGGTCCGATAAAATAAGACGTAACAAATGCCGGTCTCTTCGGATGCGACATTTCATAACTCATTACAGTAAAGAAAATTAAGAAGTTTATAGGCTCTTGTCGCCCCTCAATGTCGGGACAAAAACGACACATTCGAAAAATCACGTCGTTCCAATAGAATCAATAATCGAACCCCCTCCCACGGCCAATAATTTGGCATTCAAATCCCACAGAATCGCCTAATTACAAACTGATCATGAGCTTATAGTGGTCCTGACACACTTCGCATGCCATGATTAAGTGAACGCGAAGGGAACGATTGCGACCGGAGAGACATCCGATCGGATCAAACGCACTACTCGCGGATTGGGCATCTTTCCGCTATACTTTGCCTCACCGCCTTTGGACATCGAACCTACGAGACCGGGACGCTCCCAGCCGCTGGCGTTTCCGCCGGCGATCTCGTCGAATCCAAAGGTCAACCGAACCCGCCGGGAATCCTACAAGTCCCGTCCAATCGCCCGCTCCGGTCCCGGCCCCGTTTTGAGCGTTACCAAAATCAAGGAGAGCCTATGCGACTCGCTGAGATCGACGATCATGCCAAGGGAGAACGATACCGAGCCATTACCCGGTCGAATGTGGTTCACACGCCCGAGTGGCAACGGCTCTCGCCGGACCTGCGTGAGGCGGTTCAGATCGTCTCGGCCGTCCTTCCCTTTCGCACCAATGAATATGTGATGCGGGAGTTGATCGAATGGGAACGCGTGCCCAACGATCCGATCTACCAACTGACCTTTCCTCAGCGGGGTATGCTGAGGCCGAACCATTATGACTCGATATCGTCCCTGCTGCGATCCGGGGCCTCCCGTGAGGTCATCGATCGCCGGGTTCGGCGAATCCGCTATGAACTCAATCCGCATCCCGCCGGGCAGTTGACCCACAACGTACCGATCTACGACGACGAGCCGATCGACGGGATGCAGCACAAGTATCGCGAGACGGTTCTGTTCTTCCCGAGCCATGGCCAGACCTGCCATGCCTACTGCACCTTCTGCTTCCGCTGGGCGCAGTTCGTCGGGATGGAGGAGCTCAAGTTCGCCAACAATGACGTGGAGCCGCTGGTCGCCTATCTGAAGCATCATCGCTGGGTGACGGATGTTCTCTTGACCGGCGGGGATCCGATGATCATGGCCACGAAGACGCTGCGGCGCTATCTCGAGGCCCTGCTCGATCCGGAGCTGGAGCATATCCAGACGATCCGTATCGGCACCAAGGCCGTGGCCTACTGGCCGCAGCGATTTGTCAGCGACGCCGACGCCGAGGACTTGATGCGGCTCTTCGCGCAGGTCGTGGACAGCGGGAAACATTTATCGATCATGGGGCACTATTCTCACCCGGTTGAGCTATCGACTGACATGGCTCGAAAGGCGGTGCGGCGCATCAGAAAGACCGGGGCCAATGTCCGGATGCAGTCGCCGCTGATCCGGCACGTCAACGACGACCCGATCGCCTGGGCCGATCTCTGGCGGACCGGGGTTCGGCTCGGGGCGGTTCCGTACTATATGTTCGTCGAGCGCGACACCGGTGCGCATCACTATTTCGAGGTGCCCCTCGTTCAAGCCTGGGAGATCTTCCGCAACGCCTTCAAGCGCGTCTCCGGACTTGCCCGCACCGTGCGCGGTCCGTCCATGTCCGCATTTCCGGGGAAGGTCCAAATACTCGGGGTGAAGGATCTGTTCGGCGAGCGTGTCTTCGTGCTCGAGTATCTTCAGGCGCGAGATCCGGACCTGGTTCGCCGGCCGTTCTTCGCGAAATTCGATCCCGGGGCCGTCTGGTTCGACCAACTCAAGCCGGCAACGCCGAGTGACCGACCCTTCTTCCCGCAACCAACGGATCGCCCCTTTACGACTACACCCCTGCGTCTGAGCGACGAATTGTTCGTGTAAGAATGATCCCACATCGTGTGTAAAGTTTCGCCCGCATTGCGTCATATCCCGCAAATCACAGGCAGTATTCCGCATCGCATCCATAGAATTACCCGCTCCATGTTGCCGTCAAGTGAACCCGTTCACTGGATACTCTCCCAATAACGATTAGAGGTTGAACACGGTCTCCCGCCTTGATCGCACCGTTCTTCGTAAACATCAGTATTTACGGGGCCTATTGAGGATATACAATCTATATCCGAACATTTATATAGAACACAAGACAAATTAACGACACTGGTTCTCCGATTGTCCTGAGCAGCAATAACGGCCGGTCCAAAACAAATGGCATTCCCATTGTCGGCATGCTGTTTGCTATGTATGTTTGCACGGAACGATGATTGAGAGAGGGAGCGGGTATCGTTTCCTCGGCGGCATCAACACCTCGTACTTTGAAAAAAGGAGTATATCGATGAAGTCAAGATCCTGTATGTTTTCTCTGTTGTCGGCGTGTCTGGGGCTTGGGGCCCTGTCCGGCATGACATGCCCGGGTGGCGGCACCACGCTGCCGGCCGAATTCACCAGTGCAGATGGGCTCAAGGGCGGCATCGCCTACGACAAGTTCTGGGCGACTGAGACCGGCCATTCCGGCGATTTCAGCACCGCCGACACGACCACTTTGAATAACTTCGCTGATTTCTTCCGCTGCAAGCAGTGCCATGCCTGGGACCAGCTTGGCAGGGCCGCCTCCTACATCGATCGAGCGCCGAATACCACCCGCCCGAATGTTGCCCCGATCAACCTCGCCTCGGTCATCGCCAGCAAGACGGAACAGGAACTGTTTGACGAGATCAAAACCGGTGGGAGCGCGACTCGACGCAGCCTGAGCGCCGACCTGTCCACCTATGACCCCACCACCAACAACACGGTCGGCGATCAGATGCCCAATTTCGGTTCCTTCATGACCGACTCCCAAATCTGGGAGATTGTCAAGTTTCTCAAGACCGAGCGGTTCGACACCACAATGTTGTACGACATCACGACCACGGGCACCTATTCGACGGGTTCACGAACGTTTTCGAACGTCGGCAAGGATGGGAATGCTGTCACCGGGGCCGTGCTGTATGTCTCCAAGAGCTGTTCAGGCTGCCATGGCACAGACGGCAAGACGCTCACACCGTTGGGCGGCAAGACGGGACTCGGCCAATTCGCCCGCGACAAGCCTTACGAACTCCAGCACAAGGGACATTTCGGTCAGCTCGGAACGGCCATGGCAAGTCGAGCCTTTACCCAGACCGAGATGAAGGATCTCCTCAAGGCTCTCTCTGACACGACCGCCTTCCCGGATTGATCGGTCATCGGGAATCAACGTGGTTCCCGCCAACTTTTTTAGCGGCAAAAATACACGCCGCCGATTTCCGAAACGGGAGTCGGCGGCGTGTTGCTATCGCCCCTTTCTTCACGCTTCCAGCATTGTCTTCAACGCTGTAGCAAAGGTGTCCATCGGGTCCATGACAGTTCAGGCGGGATCTTGTCGGAGCACAGTCCGGC
>JBHHUV010000109.1:0-8216 GCA_046754005.1 Phycisphaerae bacterium
ATTTCGAAATCGGGAAGTTATTAAATCGAGGTTCCTAACATCTGAATTTGTCACACCCAAAAGCTGGAGTCGCCGTCAGTGCTCGGAAAACCACAACGGCTGTCCGCTGACGATCATCCAGAGCATCGATCCGGCATTCCAGAAAGTACCCAGCAGGGACTTGAAGAGCCACAGATTCACAAACGCCCCAAGAGCCAGCCAGGGCCCGAATGGAATCGCCCGGCTCGATTTCCAGAAAATCGTGATCGCGACGCCCAGCAGCGCCAGCAGCGAAGCCAGAAAGAAGGTGAACGTCACCGCCCAAATGCCGGCGACCGCACCAATCGCCGCCATGATGTAGATGTCACCGGTCCCGTAGGCCTCCTTCGCGAAGGCGAGCGTGCCAAGAATACGCACCGCCCAGCCCAAAGCCGCCGCAAAGATCATCCCCGCAACGGCCTGACAGCCGCCATACAGATGATCCGCCCAACCCCCAGCGGGTGCGGAGAACCCGATCAACGCGGGAAAATCGGCCGTCATCTTCCCGCTCATCCGAAAATAGACGAACAGCCCCGCACCCACCAGGATCGACGGCAACAACCAACCGAACTCGTGGAGCGCTATGCGACGGGCCTGATCCCGCTCAGCCTCAAGCTCATGGATGATCTGCACATCGGATTCACGCTTAATGACGGATGCGAGAATCAGCAGCGTCATAAACACAATACTCGCAAGCCCGCCGCGCTGTGCGCCGCCTTCCACCCAATCCCCGGCCCCTCGTCCGGCGGCAAAGTGTTGCCAAAACACCATCCCGATCACAAACCCACCAAACAGAATCACCGGCCACGGTCGAAATCGCTGCCCGGCAGTCTGGGTATAGGCGGTGGCGTCCGGTTCGGTTTCGGAAGAATCCTCGTGCGACGGCGGCAGAGAAGCATGCTCAGGATCCCCCGATTTCATCAAACGCGTCGCAACGAACGCCGTCAGCCACCAGGCCGCTCCCATCGCCACGCCGATCAGGCACAGCGACGCCGGCAGCATCCCGGACATCTTCTCCGCGCCTACACGCCCAACATCCGAAGCCACAGGACCGGCCGGCATCCCGCGAATCGCGTGACAGATCACCCCGACAACCATCGTAAAGAATGATAGACGAATGTCGATTGTGTAGGACTCGATGTCCATCACCGACGTGGCCAGCAGGCCGGAAAACAGAACCAGCAGGGCCACGGCGATGGGCCAGTCGATCGCCGGCTGCTCGATCCCGGGCAGCATCCGAGCCGCAAACAGCGCATCCCACACCATGACAAACAACAGCGACGTGGCACATTCAACGATCGGATAAACCACGCTGATCGGAGCTTCGCAGTCCCGGCACCGCCCCCGAAGCCAAAGCCATCCGATGACCGGAAGATTATGGTACGGGCGAATTCGATGTTGGCAGTGTGGACAGAACGACCAGCGCGGATAGGAGATGGACAGCCCGCGCGGCAGGCGAAAGATGATGACGTTCAGAAAGCTCCCGATCAGCGCGCCGCCGACGGCAACCAGAACCAGCATGAAACCGGCAGACCCCACAACCCTTAGAACCCCCTGCCAATTCTCAAAATCCGAATGTTGACGCCCGTCGCCCGAAGTTTCATATCATCCATCGATCGATAAACCGTCCATTCGAGAAGCTGAGGCCCGTGTGCCACTGCTTCAAGCAGTGCCGACCCAGAGAACATCAACATCCCGCCACCCCGGGGAGCATCGGCGTCCCGCCGGTGCGAAAATAATTACGATGGGTCATCAGACCCACCCGTTGATCCCACACCCGCCCCGTAGGGGCAGCAACATATCAGCCCAGGGCAGAGCGAAGCGCCGCACTGGGTTAGCACAATCAAATACACCCAGCCCTGAAAGGGCGCTACAACCAAAACCAGTGCGAAAATAATTACGACGGGTCATCAAACCCACCCGTTGATCGCACACCCCACTCCAGGTTCCCTGTCAAGAATGCATGTCATTGGCCTGATACCACAGTTCGATGGATTCAACGATCTCCTCCGGCGAGGCCGAAACCGTATCGATGACATGATGGGCGATCGCCTGAAAGGTGGGCTCCCGCTGGGCCACGGTCATCTCCAGTTCGGGAAGCCCGCCGCCGGGGGTAAGGTCAGGTCGCATGTGGGCGGTATGCGGATCCTGATTGATGCGCGACCACAAAACGGCGGCCGGTGCCTGAAGCCAGATAAATTTCCCCCCACGCTTGAGCAATTGCCGATTCTGCGGATCCATCAAGGTTCCGCCGCCCAGCGCAATGACATGCCGACGCACCCGCTTCAATCGTTGGCAACACGCATGCTCGCGGCGTCGAAAGCCTTCCTCTCCTTCAACGGCGAAGATTTCACCGATGTCCCGGCCCGCCTCCGACGCGATTCGCTCGTCAAGGTCGATGAAGGGACGGCCCAGCCGACGCGCCACCAGCGGCCCGACCGTGCTTTTGCCACTGCCGCGGCAGCCCATGAGGTACAGATTCACGGTTGCCGCCCATGCTCTATCTTGGAGATCGTCTTCGCCGAAACATCGATTTCAATCAGGACATAGTTCAATCGCCGAACGGTCTGCCCAGGATTCACGGCGATCGTTTTTCCCACCGCCTCACGCCATGAACCCGTAACACCAGGCGACTCATGGATATGACCGTGAAGCGATAACAGCGGCTGATGGGTCTCGATCGCCTCCCGGATCGAGCGAGATCCGAAGGATTCCTTCCCGTAGGATTGATCGAGACACGTGCCGTACGGCGGCGCATGAGCCACAAAGACCCAGGGATCGGACGGGATCGCCATCGAGGCCAGATCCTCAACAATGCTGGGCAGGCCATCGAACAACTGCTTGCCGCTGTGTTGCACGGATCGGGAAAACTGGGCATTCCAACGCGCCCCGCCAAGAAGTGGCGGACGATCGCCGGTCCGATCAAGACGCTCAAAGTCCTTCACGAACCACGGCGTCGGCGGCGTATACGAATAACCGACGAAACTCAGGCCATCGACCTCGACGCTGGCCGTGTGATCGAGAATCGCGACCAGGCCCGTTTCGGCCAACTCCTGCATGGCCCCCTGGCTCCCACCCCAGTCGTGATTGCCGAAGATCACCAGGATCTGGCCGCACCCACTCCGCTCGCGCAGATCGGTGATGTGACGACGGAATTGTTCGCGGACGTAGGCGGGTTGGCCGATGCCGAATGATTTCGGATTCATCGCCGTATCATCGGGGAGAAGATCCCCACCCAACACCACGAGATCCGGTCTCGCGGTTTCGGCAACGGTCATGAGCTTGGCATAGTGCCCCTCACTGCCGTGCAGGTCTGAAGTATAAAGCAATCTCATCTGTTTCGTGATCGCCTCATTTGCCGTATCGGTGGAACGAACCGTTTGATCACTAGGATCATAATCAGTGCATCTTGTCCGCAGATTGCGGTCCGGTCAATCAATTGATTCCACATCTCGCGATACCGGGGTCCATAATGGCTCAGGAGGCCCTGCGGCACCGTTTCTTCCTCCCGTGGCACCATTCCCGTCTGTGGGACCGGTTTCCAACCGGTGCGAATCAACCTGACGAGCCACGGATTTCCACCCCGTGCAGCCGGGTCCATGACAGAATCGGCGGATTCCTTGCCGGATTCAGCCGGACAGTTATTAAGTTTGCCACCTGGCTTCAGCCGGTGGTAAAAGCCATTCAAAATGACCCCTCAGCCGGCTTCAGCTGGGCTTTCATGGCTCGACGCATCCAATCCCAACCAAAACGAGCCACGGACTTCCTCCCCGTGCGGTCTGCACCCTACCGAAAGGGTGGCACTGTCAAGGCATAATCCCCAAGGATCGTGCCTCGGCAGTGGCGAGTGGCGAGCACGATTAAACTGTTATACACCCCACGATATGGACAGTCATTGCGCATCCACTCGTTTCATCTTCATGGGCCGAAGTGTGGAATCATGCGTTTCACGCACCAGCAAGCCCTTTTTCGGCCTGCGATCGGAATAAGGCCGTGGGAAGGGTCTTTCCGGTCCAGATCCGAGACTGGGCTCGGGCCTGGTGGGCGAATAGGGTCAAACCATCGATGGCCACTGCCCCCCGTTCCTTCGCCTCGCGTAAAAGCTTCGTTTGCAAAGGGTTATACACCGTATCAAACACAGCCTGCCCTGGTCTCAACCAAGCCGATTCCAGCGGCGAGTTCTCCACACCCGGCCACATCCCGAGCGGGGTACAGTTGACGACCAAATCGGCCGACCCCTCGCCCCGGCCGGCCCAAGGTCCATGTTCACAGCCGAATCTCTCAGCCAAATCGGCCGCCTTGGATTCAGTCCGGTTGAAGATCGTGACCGAGGCACCCTGTAAGCTCAGCGCGGCGACGACCGACCGGGCGATGCCCCCCGCCCCGAGGACGCTGACCGAGAGACCGGAAAACTCCGACGCCGAGCGACCGAGGCCCGTTTCCAACGTATCGATCACGGCTGGAAAGTCGGTGTTATAACCATGAAAGCCCTTATCTTCGTCAAAAGTGATCGTGTTCACCGCCCCCACCCGGGCCGCGGTCTCGTCAATCACTCCGCCAACTTTTTCTATATAAGCCAGGGCATTCTCTTTGTGCGGGATCGTTACGCTGAAACCACGGCAATACCCGCTCCCATCCATCGAAACGTTCGCCATGAATGCCGCGAACGCCTCATAGCTCGCCGTTACCTTGAGCGGAAGATAGACCGCGTTGAAGTCGATCTCCGAGAACGCCGCGTTGTGAACCCTCGGGCTGAGGGAGTGTTCGACCGGATCACCGATCACCCCATAGACCACCGTCTCTTCGTCGATCGCGTCCCATCGATAAAGCTGCTTAAGTTCCGTGATCGTCACTTGTCCGGGCGCGGATTCAAGACCGGTTCGCAGGGAAGCAAAGGTGGCAAAGGCGCCGAACTTTTTGGCGAGAATGCGAGAGAGCACACCCTCGGGCCCCATGCAAATGAATATGCCGGGCGTCCCAGCCTCCCGGGAGGAGCCCATCCACTCAAACGCCTCAAAATTGTCCCGGACCGTTCGCGCCCGCCAGGCCAGCTTGGCCACGGAACATTCTTCAGTTTCCAGCAAGTCACACTGATCTCTAAGCAGCGTGTTCGGCCGGCCGCCGAAGTCGTGCTTCGAGAGGATCATCCGGCACTTCGGATTCCGACCCTCGGCGGCCTCACCCGCTTGATCCCGCGCCTTCTCAGAACGAACAAATGCCCCCCGAAGCCGTCGACGCAGCCTGTGCTCACTCAGCCAGGTGGCCAACTCGACGTCGATATAGTCGAACAGCGGCCCGAGATCGGCCAGCCGGTCGATTCGCTCCTTGTCGGTCGACGCACAGTCGCCCCCCTCGGCCACCGACCGAAGCGTCAGAACCATCGGAACATCCGCCGCCGGCTTCTCGGCCAGCCGTCGAATGTCCTCGTCGGCAACGTCCGGCATCAAATCCAGCCGCAACTCAATCATGTCCGCACCGATATCGACCGCCGTAGCAATGTCGCGACGAACAGCCTCGATCGAATCACCAAATACAGGCACAGCCAGATAGGTCATACAGGGTGAGATTCCAGAATATGATTATTGTCTAATTATCCCGGGGGGAGCACCGGCGTCCCGCCAGTCGTTTTTGTCGTAGTTGTTTTTGTAGTTTTTTCTTGTCAAATGAAAAACAACGACATCCCGCCGACAGAATCACGATATCCGCCCCACAAAAACCCCAAACTTCCCACACCAGGAATAAGGAGAGTCAAGGACGAATGTCGATATGGGAGTGCCGTTCGACAAGCAGATCATACACCAACGCCACGTCTTCCGGAACAAGCCGCACACAACCCATCGACATATTCTCGCCGATGCTCTTGGGCTCGATAGTCCCATGAATACCGAAACCCGCGCGACCAAGACAGCCGCCTTCGACACATTCAATGCCGATCCAGCGCTCCCCAATGGGGTTGTCGGGCTCTTCAGCCGCATAGTAGCGACCGGATTTCGGATCGGTCCACGAGGGATTCATCAGCTTGTTCTTCACAACCCAATGACCCTCGGGCGTTCCGCCATTGGTCCCCAGACCAACCTGAAAGCTACGCACGTAGATGTCCCCGAGATAGGCGTCCAATCGATGAGCCGATTTCCAGATGACCGCGTTGAACGGCCCGCGAATCAACTTCAACCGCGCTCCGGCACGAAGCCGATTCGGATTCGATATATGATTGATCGACGCCAGCAAGGCCTCGGTGACCTTGTTGCGCCGCGCGATCACGTTCAAGGATTCTCCGCCGCCCACATGATGACTGAAACTGAGCGGATCGTCCGGATTCATCGCCCGGCTGAAGATCAACGCCTCGGCCAGGTTCGCCAACTCGCTGCGAACAGCAATCCCTTCGGAATCGGGCAGGCCGAGATTGAGCGCATGCGCATACGACGCCCGCGCTCCGATCAGATCACCCCGTGCCCGGGCGTTTCGCGCCGCATCGAGCTCGCCTCGAACATCGACAGTCGCCTCGACCATTCCCACATCACGTCCTGCATCATCGACCGTGGCGACCGGTTCGCGATGGGCGATCGTGAAGCCCGCCTCGTCGTCGAGAGAAATCGGCGCGTTGGCACGAACCGTCGAGGAAAGAGTCTCCTCGGCCGCCGACAAGTCCATCTCAGACGCTCGGTCGGAAGGCTGCTCGATTGCATGCGGTCGAACCGCCTGATGCGTCGCGCGAAGCGAGGTCAAGGAGCCGGCCGAGTCATCACCATCACCCTGCGGTTCCGGCCCCGCGACGGCGGACGAATCGGTGGCAATGACCTCAATCGACGCGGGGGTACGTGTATACTTCCAGACGTAGATACCCCAGGCAACAACCGCAACGAACCCCACACCCGCGATCAACCACCACTGAGATTGCCGTGTCATCAAGAAGCGTTTCAAAGCGGATCACTCCATATCCAAAAACCGAATCATGCCACGTAGAATCCCGATACAACTGGATCGGGAAACAAATCTTCTAGATGCAAAATCGCGAACGATGATCGAGCAACAGAACGCAATCGTGTACGGTCGATGCATTCCCGTCAACCGGTAAAGCCTGCGCCTGCGTGTGAAGCTTCCATGACAGAATCCGCGGATTCTCTTGCCGGCTTCAGCCGGCAGTTTTTTGTTTGCCGCCGACTTCAGTCGGTGGTGGACGCCATTGGTAGCTCCGCTCAGCCGGCTTCAGCCGGACTTTTATGTCTCGATCCCGGCAAGCCCCGTAGGCTCCGCTGTGCGGACCAAGCCCCTGATGTCAGGAAGCAGCATCGCCCAGCACCGCCTCTTTCGCCCAGAAGCATCACCTCTTTCGCCCAGAAGGGGCCGCAACATGTCAGCCCAGGGCAGAGCGCAGCGCCGCCCTGGGTAGGCACGATCACAAACACCCAGCCCTGAAAGGGAGATACAACTGGAAGGCCCGGCTGAAAACCGGATTAGATATCCGCCGATTCTGTCATGAACCCTCGAGCGGCTCCATGATCAGAAGCCCTGTTACGGATCGGAAAATCGCCGTACCCGCTCATTCGTCACGAGAAGATGAACCTTCTGATCATGCGGGCGAGAAGGTATCGAATCCACAAATTGTTGTTCATGGGCCAGCGCACAAATCACCCCCCGAAAATTGGGCCGACCCAGAAACCGATCATAAAATCCTCGTCCCCGACCCAGACGATTCCCATGAGGATCAAATCCCAATCCCGGTACGATCGGAATGGGCGTCCCCCGAACCGGTTCGCGCATGTCGTACATCGTGTCGGCAATGTCGGTATCGAGATTGTTGATCTCGATCGGTACCATCTGCTTGCTTTCCCAACTGATCTGAGGCGCAAGCACACGCTTAAGATCCTTCCACGCCTGAAGGACAATCGGCGTCGTGTCCGCCTCGCGCGGCAGCGAGAGGTAGATCATCAGGATTTCAGCCCGGCGATATTCAACCGTGGAGAACAAACGCCGAGCGGCTTCCTGAGACTGTTCTTGAAGCGTCTCCGGCGAAATCGATTCCAGCACGGACCGCAGCTTGGCACGAAGTTCTTTTTTCACCCAACCCTCATTCGGCGACATGCGTACGATATAGACTCCGATGCCGGCTTTCAATAGCATGGCCCCCGGAGATCCGGCTCCCGGTCCCACGACAGCGGAGGCGACTCTCGAATCCCCCGTAGGATGGGTCATCTGAC
>JBHHUV010000110.1:0-8213 GCA_046754005.1 Phycisphaerae bacterium
ACCGAGAAGGGATTCTCGGTCCAGCACGGGAAGGGATTCTCGGTCCAGCACGGTGATGCGGGCACGCCGGAATTGTCAGGGCGTCTTTTTTCCCGGTGGGTTGAATTCGGTATTGTGGGGATAGACGAGGGCGCCGCAACTCGGGCAGGTGGTCGGGCCCTTTTTTCCCAGGTAATCGTTCAGGATGACGTAGGTCGGCTCGGTCGCCTGCTTGCCATCCTTCACGCAGAAGCATTGCTCGGCGCGGTAGCCGGTTTTTTTGCCGGAGTGGGGCGATTGGATCGGCATCTTCTCGCCCATCTGGGGAACATGCTTGAATGTCTTTCCCGTCTCGGCGCACATGTACATCACCGGAGGCGTGTTTGGGACGGGATCCTCGGCCGTTTTCATGGTGACCGTGACCGTTCGGTAGACCAGATAGCCCGCCGCCCCGAAGAGAACGACAAAGACGCACACACCCAAGGCCCCGGACAAGGGGCCGCCGGATTTCGCGGCGCTGCTCGTTTCAGCCGTCGAGCCATCGCTTTCCGGAGGATCGTTCGATACGTTTTCGGAATCCAAGGGGCTACCTCCCGCTTAAGTCAAAACACTCGAATCCAGATTTCTCCCTATGGTACCGAACCATGGGGGAAAAAACCACTGGAGGATTGGGGATTGACGGGGGCGGTGGATTGGGTGGGTCTCATCGCCAGAAACAGTGGCACACGGGTTGTGCTGCTGCGCTGGACGGTTCCGGGTGTTGGGCATGCTTACCCGTCCCGATAAGGCCGGGACGTGTAAGCATTGCACCCGGCCATGCCACCCACAAACCGGGGCTCCGATCGGTGGGGATCAGATGGTTTCGACCTGCTCGGCCTGGAGCCAGCCATCCTTTCCGTCGGGCAGTTCGACGTGATACCACTGATTGGCCTCGACATCCTCTCGCTGTTCGAGAATCCGGAATTCGACCCCGCGGGGCAAGGGGCGGTCGAGCTGGGGTTGATAACCGGCGCCATTTCCTTTTCGCAGGACGACGGCATCCGCGATCGTGACGCCCTCGGGGCGATAGCGCACGGCATAGGCATCCCAGGCGACGCTGATGCCCGTGGCCAACGCAATCGCCGCACAGAGCCACGAGAAGCCTCCGATGAGGGCGAGCCTCTTGCGCGTCAGCAGGCGAATGAATAGAAGTAGCCAGAAGATGCAATAGGCGGCGAGCGCCGTCCATGCGCGCCCGCGCGGAGAGGTTTCGAAATGCCAGAAGAAGATCGTCTGCGTGATCGCCTTTCCGGCGGTGGGCTCGATCCGCACCTCGCACAGGCTTCTCGCGAATGCGAGATTTCTCCGTACGTCTGTATCATTCGGCAGCAATCGCAAGGCGCGCCGGTAGTCGGCGATCGCCCGGCCGATCTCACCGAGTCGCATGCGGGCATTGGCGGCGTTGTAGTACAGATAGCCGTTTTGGAAGTCGGCCCGCATCAACGACTCGAAGCCTGCGAGGGCCTCGCGATACAGCCGTTGTGCCTTTTCGCCGGACTGATCTTGAATGGCGACGGCCTCGTCGAATCGGCGAAGCGCGTTTTCGAGCGTCTGTCGGGGCGACGGGGGAGTGGAACGAGGGTCTGCGTCAGCGGCGGACTGCCCCAACGTTGCGATCAGAACCAGGATGATGAAGGAGCGACTGTTCATTTCAAATCGCACCGTTCCAACACGTCTATCAATCTTCGAGCGTTCGATTCGATTGCGCTGTCTTCAACGGCTTCTCCGCCCGCGTATTGGGCCTGCTCCAGAGATGATAGAAATTCCTCCACGGCGTTGCGGGTCTCCTCCGGGACGTTGCGTTCCATCAGGAGCGCATGGGCATCGGCGCAGGTGAGACCTGCGGCGGGGACATTGCATCGGTCGGCGATGTAGGTCAGGAGGAGTCCGTAGACGGCCGCGGGATCCTGGCTGGATGCGCGAAGTGATTTTTTCGCGTTGCGATAGGCGAATCGGCGTCTTCGGAGGGCGACGTCCTCCCGAAATCGCTCGGAGCGCCGGGTTACAAACCATGTGACGAGATACACCCCGGGGAGCAAGGCCAATAGAAGAAAGGAGGAGCGATCCAATACACCGGATTGATCGGCGAGGAGGGCATCGGTGTTTGTGAAATTGGCCTGCAATCCGTCCATCGTCTCGACGAGCGGCGTGAGGACGGCGGGGGCAGCGACGGTCGATTCGCCGCCGGTGACGAGCGTCAACCGCTTGACCGGCAGGGGGTGGATGGGAATCGGATGGCTCCATTCGGTTTCATAACGTCCGAGCTTCGGGTCGAAGAAGCTCATCGGGATCGACGGGATTTCCTTCACGTCTTCGCGCAGGGCGCGGATCGTGACGGAGAAGATTTTTCGTTCGAATTGGACCTCACCGGCGAGCGATTCACCGGATATTTCAAAATCGCGGACCATTGCCGGGATCTGATCCAACTTGGGCGCGCCGACGCGTTCGAGGGAGGACTCACCGTTGATGACGAGGGTGAGTGTGATCGGATCGCCGACGGGTGCCTCGGTCGGCTTGGCGGTGGCATAGATTGAGAATCGGCCGACGGCTCCGTTGTAGTCGGGCGGGCGGCCCTGGAGGGGGATGGGTTTGGCCACGAGATCCGGTGTTTTCGGAACGGCCCGGAGGCGGCGAGGATTCCGGAGGTGCTGATAGCCCCGCAGGAAGCTTCGGCCGACTTCGGTGGGATAGTTCCAGGCGATGAGGATGTCTCCGAGTTCGAGCGGGCCGGCATTTTTTGGATAGACGATAGTCTTCCATATGTAGACGAAGTAGTCTATTTCCACACCCTTTTCGGTGGTGTGGACGTCCTTGCGAACCATGGGATTTTGGGCTGCGGCGCCGTCGAAGACTCCGTATCGAGAGGCTGGGTTGATTCCGAGGTGCCAGGTCGCGCTTTCGTCCAGGGTGCCGATGCCGCGCTGGCGGTATTGGCGAACCCAGATTTCCAAGGTCAGTTCGACCGGCTCGCCGACGTAGACGGTTGTGCTATCGGCCACGATTTTGCACATGAGGTTGGACGCGCCGCCTGACTTCCCTACGTGGACCGTGATAGGTTGCGTCTTGCTCTGTGTGCCGCCACCCTTGAGAACAAAGGGGGGGACCGTTAATCGGCCGGTGCGCAGCGGGCGAAGATCGAAGGTGTAGGTGTGCTGGACACTGCTGCTGAAGCGGCCGTTGTTCCAGCTCTGTCGGCTGAAGACGGCCGGCTGGGCCTGACCGGGAGTCAGTCGGATTTCGAAATCGTTTGACTTTTCCGGCATTGGCGTCGTCGCCTGCTTTGGATTGTTGACGATGATCTGAATCGTGAGCACCTCATCGATGGCGCACTTCCGGCTGGATATTTCCGCTCGGAGTGTTTGTGCGGATGCCCGGCCCGCGCCGGTGACGAGGATCGCGATGCCGATCAGGATGTTTCTCCAATCACGCATGGATGAAACCTTTACCAATCCTTGTCCACCGGGATGCGCCCGCGTCGCCGTAGCATCTCCGCGCGCCGCTTCTCCCGCCGTTTGCGTTCGGCGTCGCGGGCCTCCTGAAGCATGCGCATGGCCTGCTCCTTCGAGATCCGGATCATCGCTGATTTCAAATCCTCCTTCGGGGCGTCGTCGGGCCGGGATGTGGGTTGTGGTGTTGGTTGGGTGGTCGGCTGCTCGCTTGGCTGCGTTGTGGTCTGCGTGGTCGGCTGCTGTTCCGCGGGTTGGGATGAGGCCTCCTGTTGCTCGGATGGTTGCGAGGTGGGGGGTTGTTCGTCGGGCGACTGCTCGCCCTTCTCTTCGCCTTGCTGATCCTGTTCATCCTGTTGCTCGCCTTCGGACGATTCTTGATTTTCGCCTTGCTGTTCGCCTTCCTTCTGGTCCTGGTTGGATTCCTGTTTGTCGCCCTGTTGCGAATCCTCTCCCTTCTCGGATTCGTCCCCCTCCTGTTTGTCGCCGGGCTGGGTGGTGGGTTCCTTTTTTTGTTGCTCCTTTTGTTGGGCCAGTACTTTCGTCAGATATTCTCGGAGCCGGCGTGCCAATGCCGCGTTGTGTTTGGCGTCGGCATCCTCGGGCCGAAGTTGGAGGGCATCTTTGTAGAAGCCGATTGCGCGCGTCAGATCGTTGATGGCCCGTTCGAGGTCGTCACTCTGTTTCATCGCCGCCGCGTGGGCGCTGCGGCCGAGGTTGTATTTGGCCTTAGCCTCGAGTTCGGGCTTGTTTGGTTTGAGGGCATCCTGGAAGGCTGTCTCCGCGTCTTTGAAGCGGTCGAGTTTGTAGAGTGCGATTCCGCGATTGTAGGCCACCTCCGCTGATTCCGGGAGGGCGTCTCCGGCGGCGTCGTAGGCCGCGAGTGCTTCATTGTATCGACCTTCGGCGAGATGGCGGTTGCCCTCTTTGATGAGTGCCGGGCCGCTGCGGGGTTTTTCTTCCGCATGGGTAGCGGCCGTCAATAGGAGGAGGGTACACACTGTCGTCAGCCATGTGGTTTGAGGAATGATTCGTTTTTTTGGATGAATTGCCATGGTGGTTTTCTGCATGTTCAACAGATGGGTCTGGTGACCCGTATGTGTTCCGCGAGATAAAAGCCCGTTAAAACGGGCTGATGATGATAATCGGCTGTCTTACCGGCCCCAAGGGGCCGGCCTGAAACCCGCCTTCGGCGGGAAAGACCGCTGAAGCGGCCTGATGTTTTCTTCCCGGTTGATGAATCGTCATGGTGGTTTCTCGCACGTTCAACAGATGGGTTTGATGACCCATCCTACCCAGTTTGCACGGCATCAGATGGCCAAGCGTTGCTCACTTGCTTGAGCAAGCGATCAACGCTTGACCATGCCACCCATTTGGGCAGACTTATGCTCGTGGCTCATTCACGCTGCGCCGTTCTCGAACCAGAGTTTCGATCATTAACAGTACCAACGCCACGGCTGCGAACCAGTGGAACCTGGCGTATCGCTGTTCTACCTGTTGCTCCGCCTCCGCCTGTCTCTGGAGTGGGGCGAGGCGCTGGTTGTAGATCCATTCCAGGGTTCGCTCTCGGTTGGTCACTTGACCGCTTTCATGATATTCGCCGCCACCGGCCCGCGCAATGGCCTGCAGCTTGGCCGGGTTCATCTTCGACCAGACCTGTTGACTGTTGTACTGTTGAAAGGTCTGGTGGCCGCCCTTCTGAATGGGCACCAGTGCGCCTTGGTCGGCATCGCCGATTCCGATCGCATACACGACGATTTTTTCATCGAAGGCCAGACCGGCCTCCATGACCGCCGATGCGCCGTGATCCTCGCCGTCTGTGATGAGGATGATGGCTCGATCTCTGGGTTTGGGGCCGCCGAATGCCTTTCGTGCCGTCGCGAGTGCCTGGCCGAGGTTGGTTCCGCCCATCGGGGCGCTGTGGATGCCGACATCGTCCAGCATGAGCCGGTAGAACTCGTAATCATCGGTGAGGGGGGTTGTCAGTTCCGCCTTGCCCGCGAAGGTGACGAGGCCGATGGTGGTGCCGGCGAGACGATCGAGCAGTCGCTTGATGTCATCCTTGGCACGATCCAGCCGCGACATGCCGGCGTCTTCGGCGAGCATGCTCTTGGAGACATCGAGGCAGACCATCAGATCGAGCTGACGCTGGTGGACCTGTTCGTAGAAGGTGCCCCAGCGCGGACCGAGGAGCGACAGGGCGATCAGTAGCAGCGTGATCGTGATCAGCACGGTCTTGACGATCTGCCGCCCGCGACTCACGCTCGGTGCCAGGATGGCCATCAAGTTTGAATCGGCGAATGCTCTCAGCGCGCGGCGGCGCATCGATAGTCCGTAGATCATGATCGCGCAGGCGGCGGGGACGAGCAGCATCCAGGGCAGGTGCTCGAATTGGTCGAAATATTTTTCGATCACCATGTGATCCGGCATCATCGCGCCTCAGGGTATTCGGCGAAATCGTGTGTTGGCCAATGTTATTTCGACAGCCAGTAGAACCAGGGCGAGCAGCAGAGGGGGCGGCATTGAGATACCGCCCAGATCAAACCACTGATACGCCATTTCCTCATAGAGATAATATCGTTGCTCGTCGATCTCGCTGCGTTCCAGTTTGTCAATTTCGGTGTAGATATCTGTCAGGGAACGGGCATCCGTTGCTCGGAAATACTTTCCGCCGGTCATCTCGGCGACCTGCTTGAGTCCCTGTTCATCGATTGGCACCCGGCGACGACCGAGTGAGAACTGACCGATTCGCTGTTCTTGAAACTCCGGCGCAGCGCCGATCGTGTAGACTTTAATATCCAGTGCCTTGGCCGCCTCGGCCGCTTCCTCCGGCTTGTATTTTCCGGCGTTTTGTTCGCCGTCGGTGAGGAGGATGATCGCGCGGCTTTTGATCTTGAAGTCGTCCTTGTTTGTAAAGCGGCGGCCGATGTTGCGGATTCGCTCGACGGCCAGCAGGAGGGCGTCGCCGATCGAGGTGCCGTCCTCGGCGCGCGTCCTCGGCACCTGCACCTTGTCCAACGCCCGGATCAGGTGATTGTGATCGCGCGTGAGGGGGCATTCCGTGTCCGGGAACCGGGCGAAAACGGTCAGGCCGATCAGGTCGCCCGTTCGGCCTTCAAGGGCATCACCGTCTCCGAGGATGAATCCTCGGACCACGTCCTTGACCGCGCGGAGGCGCGTTTTCATGCGGCCGCCAGGTTCGACGAAGTCTTCCTGGTTCATGCTGCCCGATCGATCGACGATGAGTTGGATGGCCACGCCCTCGGTCTGGATGCGGGTCATCTCGTCGGCCTTGCGCGGCCGGGCGATGGCGACGAGCAGGAAGATGACGGCCAGCGATCGGAGGACCGGCAGGGCGTGGCGGGCCTTGAGGCTCCAGCCATCCGTTCCGTGTTGCAACCGAGCCGTCGTCGAGAACCGAATGGCCGCTCGACGATTTCGGCTCAACCCGGCCCACCAGACCAGCGGCACCAGCACGAGGGCCAGGGGCAACACCCAGGGGTAGGCCAGTGAATCCCAGAAATGGACCAGGGTCTTCCACGGATTCACGCGGCCGTCTCCTGTTTGGACCGTGCACCGGTGGACGCATGTTCCGCTAACGTATCAGCAGTCTGTTCCACAAACGCACGGGCACTGGTGCGCACCCAGTCAATTTCATCGACACCGGGTTGCTGCCGGGCATACTTGACCGGGTCGCAGGCGTCGACGAATTCGCGAAGCATCGATTTGTGGTCGCCGCGCAGGAAGTTTGAATCCTGAAGCGCGCGGATAAACTCCTCGCTGGTTTGTTCGCCGGCCATCAGGGAGAAACGAAGCTCGATGTAGCGGCGGAGCAGGCCGTTGATTCGGTAATAGAACTCCTGAATCTGGCCTCGGCCTATGAGGTCCTCCGAGGCGAGTCGGTCCAGTTCCTCCAGCGCCCAGACATGGGGCGGGATCCGGTCGGCCCACGGGAGCGCCTCCGGTCGGGTCTGTCGCCGCCGCCACCAACGGACCGCCAGGGCGATCGCCACCATTGCCGCGACGACGCCGAGCGACCACCACAACAACTTGTATCGAAACGGCATCGGCAATGAGACAGGGCCTTTCACATCCGCAAGCGTCTGGGTTACGGTGATCGGGATTGGATCGAGCGTCACTTCGTCTTCATAGACATCGTCGGAGCCATCGGCCTTTTGCCGTGCGTCGTGGAACGAGAACTTGAGCGTGGGGATTTCGTGATCGCCCGGGAGTACGCTCTCCAGGGTGTAGACCCATTCGTGACATTCGACATAGACACCGCAGTCGGGGACCCGCTCCTTCACGTCGACGATGCTGAACGGCCCCACGATTCCTTCCAGCTTCGGCACGCGAACCTCGACACCTGACTCAACCGCCACATGAATCGTCAGCGAGACCGGGTCGGGGCTTGTCACTTGGTCACGATCGGCGATCACGGTTACTTGCATGGGACCGCGTTCGGCGCTTCGTTCGACGGGTTGGGATGTGGGCGTGGTGGTCGGGACGGATTCGGCCGCATCTGGATTCGATTTGCCGTTGCATCCCGCGCTCGTCAGGAACCCTGTGAGGAAGAGGATCATCGTAATGATTGCCAGTCGTACGACGTTGCCCGATTGATGGAGGTGATTGGCATCTCTCGATCGTTGGTTTTTGAAAATCGCCGCTTGTATCGCCCTTACAGGGCTGGATGGAATTTGGGCGTGCTGCCCCAGGGCGGCGCTACGCGGCTGATGCCGCTTCGCTCTGCCC
>JBHHUV010000111.1:0-8094 GCA_046754005.1 Phycisphaerae bacterium
GTGCGATCAGAACACCTGCGGGATGTCTGACAAGGGATGCACGGCGGCCAGTTGCAAGTGCGGGAAATGCCCGGACAAGTGCGGGCCGGGTTGCAAGTGCAAGGCTGCGAAGGCGAAGGCCTGCGCTCCGGGCTGTCAAAAGGCCTGCTGCAAACAGGCCTGAAGCGCGCGAGATGGTCATTGAAACGATCGAAACACGGCCCCGTGTCGGGGGGAATCTCCCGGCATGGGGCCTCTTGTCGATAGGGGCGAATGCCGAGCCGTGTGATTGTCAGTGGGACATTCGGATGTTGTGAATGGTATCAACAAATGAGTCGATGACCCGTCCTACCCGGTGGGGATGGAAAGTTGATTGTCAATTGATGAGGGACTTGAAATATGGAACCGAAACATGGAACCGCACCGATTGTGGTCGAAGAGACGACGGGGAAGAAGGCTTACTGCCAGTGCGGACTGAGCGAGAAGATGCCCTATTGCGACGGGGCGCACTCGCGCGAGGGGACTGATCTGGCGCCGATCGTTGTGGAGGTTGAGGCCGAAGGGAAGAAGGCGGTCTGCCAGTGCCGGCGGAGCGGGAATTTGCCGTGGTGCGACGGGGCGCACAGCCGATCGGATTGATGGTTGCGCATCGGAGGCCGTGCGACTGAGATGCAGCATGCTTACCCGCCCCGATACGGCTGGGGCGTGTAAGCATGGCACCCGACCTTCACCCATTTATACACTATCCGCCATTCGCACTTCTCGGATACACCCATCGCCAAACGACATACAAGCCACCCATACCGGCGAGGACGGCCAGGGTGATGAGGCTGTCGTGGCTGCCGTCTTTCATGTCGGAAACGATGATGCTGGTGGCGATCGCGAGTTCGATGAGGATGAGGAGAATCGCCAGGAGGACTCCGGCGGGTGCGCGGTAGGCATCTTTGGGAAAGGTGCGGCCCGCCCGGCGATCGCGCAGTCGGAAGATGACCAGGCTGAGGTAGGTCATGCCGAAGAGGAAGGCGCTGGCCAGGAAATAGATTTTCAGCATCTTTCCGAATGAGCGGCTGAGGACGAAGGCGCAGGCGATCAGGCCGACCACGATGAACGAGGCGACCGGCGCCTGGCTGCGGGACATCCGGCTGAAAAAGCGAAAGGTGAGACCGTCGCGGGCGAGGGCATAGGTGACGCGGACATTGGCCAGAAAGACGGCGGTGATCGATCCGAGGCAGATCAGGATGCTCACGATCAGGATCGCTTCCCGGAGATAAAAGCCGTGGATGCCCGCGAAGACGCTCGCGTGAACGCCCGGGTCGTCGGCCATCTTCTCGGGGGAGACCGCACAGAGCAGGGCGTAGTTGTAGAAGAAATAGACCGCGGTCAGCACGGCCACGGTTCCGAACAGCGCGCGAGGCATCGCCTTGTGGACGTCCTTCACCTCCTCCGCGAGGCGGACCGAGTCAGTCGCGCCGGTATAGGGCCAGAAGGCTGGCAACAGGGCCATGAGAAAGGCCAGGCTCCAACTCGTTTCGTTCGGTCCGAGTGTGGCGGGCGATGGGGCCGGCGTGAGGCGGCCGCTCAGGATCCAGGCGCCGACGGCGATGCCGAGTAGCGCGGCGACCTTGAGCATAGTCAACAGGTTTTGCGTGAACGCCCCGGTTCTCAGGCCAAGCGCGTTGACGGCGGTGACGGCGATGATCGCGGCGCAGCCGAAGGCGGGCGAGGCCCAGCTTCGATCGAGTTGGGAGAGTTCGGCGGCGAAGTCTCCGAGGGCGGCGGCGATGGTCGCCGCGCCGGCGCCGATGATGAAGATCGTGCAGGACCAGCCGAAGAAGAATGCGGCGAAGTCGCCGTAGGCCCGTTTGAGGTATTCGTATTCACCGCCGGCCCTGGGAAAGCGGGTGGCGAGTTCGGCGCTGACGAGGCTTTGCATGAAGGTGATGCCGCCCGCCAGTACCCAGAGGGACAGAATCAACCAAGGCGATTGTATTGATTTTGCGATGTCGCCCGGTGTGCGGAAGACGCCGGAGCCGATGGCGCCGCCGACGCCGACACAGACGACGGTGATGGGGCCGAGGATGCGGTGGAGGGCGGGATGCTCACGCCGCGGTGTCATGGGGTTGACTCTTCGGCGAATGGTTTCCCGGTGATTCTGAGATAGGCTTCGAGATAGCGGGCGCGGGTAGCTTCGATGATGTCAATCGGCAAGGTCGGCGCGGGGTCGGTCTTGTCCCAGCGGCCTTCGTCGCAGAGTTGTTGCAGGTAGT
Source organism: Phycisphaerae bacterium (assembly GCA_046754005.1). GTDB lineage: Bacteria > Planctomycetota > Phycisphaerae > UBA1845 > UTPLA1 > CAYXGR01. Next base: position 2,247 of record JBHHUV010000111.1, read on the forward strand.
TACGGACGAACTGCTTGTCGAAGCTTTCCTGATCGCGGCCGGGTTTGTAGTGATCTGCGGGCCAGAGACGGCTTGAATCCGGCGTAAGTACCTCGTCTATCAGGATCAATGAATCACCTGTCTGATTGGGAACCCTGCCGAACTCGAACTTGGTGTCGGCGAGAATGATTCCGCGATCGAGAAGTGTGGCGGCGGCTTCCTGATAGAGCGACAGCGTCGTGTCGCGAAGTTGGGTCATGATCGTTCGGCCGACGCGATCGCAGGCCTGGTCGAACGTGATGTTTTCATCGTGGCCTGACTCGGCCTTGGTGGCGGGGGTGAAGATCGGTTCGGGCAGGCGGGCGGATTGTGGGAGACCGGCGGGCAAGGGAATGCCGCAGACGGTTCCACGGGCCTGATATTCCTTCCAGCCGCTGCCGGCGAGGTAGCCGCGGGCGACGCATTCTATGGGGATGACGCGGGCCTTGCGGCAGAGCATGGAACGGAATCGAATCCGGTTGGCGTGGGATTCGAAACCCGGGGGGACCTTTTCGCGGATGGTTTCGATGAGATGGTGTGGATAGCGGCCCTCGAATCGGTGGAACCAGAAATCGCACAGCGCGGTCAGGATCGAACCCTTGTCGGGGATCGGATCGGGGAGGATGCAATCGAATGCGCTGATACGGTCGGTGGCGACGATGAGCAACCGATCACCTAAGTCAAAGATATCGCGAACCTTGCCGCGCCGGACGGTGTGTTCGGCCAAATCGATTTGATGGACGGTTTGGGGGTTCATACGGAGGGTTTTTACCTGTCTGCAGCAAGCTGGAAAGGCCATCGCTCAACACGATGGGGGTCCAAGGCGCCTGCGTGAATTTCACCTCTCCCGATGGGAGTTGTGAAGGGTACCGCCGGGGCTTCCAACTGGTCAAGCCGTCGGGAGGGGCGCTTGACCACCTCCCACGCCGGCGTAGTGATGGACGGCAGAGGCGGTCGGCGCTATCGAATCGGGTGACAGTCCGATCAAGAAGCCCGTTTCATATGCCGATTTATTGGTACATTGGCTGGGTGAAACCCATTGATTCCTATGGGTGAAATCGTTATTTTACAAGGCCTGCCGATAGTTATTGTGATGATCCGGTCATTGAACGATACGTTTGTTTGTATTGGTTTTTTTAAGGAGAGATTATGGCAGTGAAGGCAATGAGTAAGACGGCATTGATACGTCACCTCGCTGAGTCAAACGACATGACGCGTGTACAGGTGAGCGGTTTCCTGGAGTCACTCGCTGAGACGGCCTACAAGGAATCCAAGAACGGCTTCACGTTGCCGGGCCTGGGCAAGCTGGTATTACAGCATCGCAAGGCACGGATGGGCCGGAATCCCGCGACGGGCGAGACGATCCGCATCAAGGCGAAGAAGGTGGTGAAGTTCCGTGTCGCCAAGGCCTGCAAGGATTCGATCCTGGGCGCGCCGGCAAAGAAAAAGACCAAGAAGAAGGCCGCCAAGAAGAAGCGATAAACATCGTGTTGACACAGGCTGCAACCGGGTGATCGGCATGCTTACCCGACCATAAAGACCGGGTCGTGTAAGCATGGCTCCCGAGCACTAGGTTGTGTGTCTTCCGCCGGCGTTTCGGTCAGCGTCTGCTTCGGGATTCTCGGAGAGGCGCCGGCCGAGGCGGTCGGTCATTTCGATGATGGCGTTTATCGCCCGTACAAACTGGGTCGCCAACCCCCGCGAGCTTTCGAGTTCCGCCTGCAATCGCGCCATCAGTTCTGTTAACCGTCCCAACTGCGATCGAGCCAGCATCGTCTCGCGCGTCCATTCCTCCTTGGTCGTGTAGTGCCTCTTGACGGACTCGACGGATGATCCGACTCGTTCGCAATCGGCTTCGATTTTCTCCACGCTTCTCGTCAGACGTTCCTGGAGGAGGCGCTGGTCCTCGCGGATGGCGCGGAGATAGAAGACGATGGCGGTCAACGGAACGGCGACCAGCGTGGACAAGATGCCGATCACCGTGCCGACCAGTTCCCAGTTCAGCGATTCCATGATTTCGAGACTCCTCCAGCCGTAACTGCCCGATTCATTTCATGACGCGTGATCCGATCGCGGCGGAGAATCGGTCGATACCACCACGTCTTCGTACTCCCTGAAAACACCCAGAAAGCTTGCTCACCGTTCCGTGTAGCGCGCATCGAAATGATCCGGGTGTGAACCGGGGGGGCTTATCTGCCTGGCACCGGCAGGCCTCGTCCCACGACCTGCCCCGCGGTCTTCGGGCTATTGGGCTGAAAGAGGGTTTCCGGCTCAGCCGGGTATTCCGAATGAGAATCCCGAACGAGTTGGATGAATGAGGGGCGTGCTTAACCGCCCTCTCCCTGGGGGGCGACCTGAAGCCCACCCTCTGTGGGAACCCCCATTGCAGCGGCGTATTCGATCCATCACGGGGGGGTTGAGTATGAGTTGGCTCGCCACTGCCCAGGCACGATCCAAAGGGGATCGTACCTTGACGGTGGCCACGCTTTCGATTCCTGGGTTTGGGAATGCCATCCACTGCGCCACTCCCGGCCGTTGGGAGAAACCGGTGTCACAGGCCCGCCTGAACCGTCTTGTCCCTCCCACGACGGATTCCCTGGCGAAGGCTTGACTTGGGACGGAGTCGACGTGATCCTGTTGCACCTTTAGAGCAGAGCGCCGAAGATTCGGAGACGTGAACAGGCCCCCGCATGAAGCGGATCGGGGTGTAAAGGGTAACGATGGCCACCTCTCGCAAAACTGGAACCCGGAAGGCTTCATCGAAGAAATCCGTCCGCGCGAAGAGCTCCAAAACTTCCAAGACCTCCAGGAAATCCGCCCCCTCCAAATCCAAGGCCTCCCGGGACACGAAGAAGAAAGGGACGGTCTCGAAAGCGAAGACAGTCAAGAAGAAGGGCAAGCCCAAGGCGCCTTCGGTCACGAAAAAAACCGCGAAGCCCCAAGCGAAGCCGAAGCGCCTGAAGAAGCCCCTTGCCACGAAAAAAGAAGTCGCGCCGAAGGCTCCCAAGACCGCGAAACCCGTCAAGCCGGCGAAGCCGCGCAAGCCCGCGGTCGATCCGGCCTTGTTGAAAACGATTCGCGAGGCCCTGGTCAATCAGCGGCAGCGACTGTTGTCGATGATGCTCTCGACGCAGGCCCAGATGGCGGAAAAAACGGTCGGACTGGCCGATGTGAGCGACCGAGCCTCGGAGGGATTCGAGGACGAGCTGGCCATGGGTCTGATGCGGATCGAGGCGGCCAAGATCGACGAGATCGAGGCGGCGATCCGGCGGATTGACGACAAAGTTTACGGCCTGTGTGCGACCTGCGAGAAGCCGATCCCGAGAAAGCGGCTGGAGGTGCTCCCGTTCGCACAGCGTTGTCTGAATTGCGAGGATCTGCGTGAGCGGCATGCTCGGATCCATGGCAGGCTTGACGACGACGTTTGAGATAAACGTCAAAAAGTCAATACATCAAAAAGTCAAAACAAACACAAAAACAAAGACAAAGACAAAAAGCGGTTATTGGGTCGGCGGGAATCGGTGTGGGTCATGTTTCTCCGGCCCGACCTGAAATGGGTCCGCGCAGACGTGGCAAGGCCGCCCTTGCGCGGCGGATGCGTGTCACAGGAACCACGCGGGCGTTCGGGCTTTCTGTTCGCTCGCCCTCAGCCCGCGGCTCTTTGTGGTTTCAGTCCTGATCAAGCAGCGTTATTGTTTCTTGAGGGTTTGCTTTTTTTCGCCAACTGTCAGCTTGAGCGTGTGGGTGAAGGAATTGTACATGGCCGGGTAGACGAGTTCTTTCTTACTCGGCCGTTTGAGCTTGAGCCTGAAACCGTCGTATTGAAATTGCCCGCCGTGTCGGATGGACTTCTCGGCATCCTTATTCCGCTCGAACACCTCATAGGTTCCATCGTCCCTGAAATTGGCATGGGCGATGTAGGGTTCCGCATCGTCCGGGATCGGATCGGCCTTCCAGCTTCCGACAAGCACGGCATTACAGCCCCCCAGGGCGGCCAGGAGGGTCAAGACCAACAGGGTTCGTACACGGGTTGTTCGGTATGTGGGGTGCATGATCGATCCTCGTTGTGACGACGAAATGGGCGTGCGCGAGTGCCGTCCTTACTCCTTTTGACGCTAACCCGGCCCCCCCTTGGTGTCAATCGACAGGAGGCACCTACCGCCTTGGGCAGGGCAATCGCATTCTCGGATGGTCAGGCGGGTTCATCTCGCTACTGTTCAGTTCCGCGAGCCCGATTTCGCGAAAATGCGATTGCCCTGAGGCGGCGGACGCGGCTATCCCTCCAAACCGTCGGGTAGAATATCTCCATGGTTCATAGTCCAAAAAATGAACGAGCAGCGCTAGTTAATCGTAAGCCGGCCCTACATCGCTGCTATGGCGTCATCTGTGTCGGGCAGTAGAGAATGTGAGGCGACGAGGGTTGGATGCAACAGCTTATCTCCCCATCGGGGAGAACGATTTCGGGCATGTAACGCCCGGCTGATGGGGGTGTATCGAGGTTGTCGGTCTGACCAGGGACCGTTGGATGTCAAACAAAGCGAGAAGGACGTTGCGGTGTAGATTTCGCGATATTCATAGGGAAATGTTGTAAATCTGGGCAGTGAGAAGGTACAATCGATCTTATCCCACTTCGTTTGGTCCCGGGATGGACGTGTCCGATGACGTTGGATTGTCTAGCCTGAATACTCAAGGAGTCCATCATCGTGTGGATCATTTCCAATATACCGAATCGGACTTATAGGAGTTTGTCTCTGCAGACGATCGAGGCGGTCATGCTGATGGCCGTTGCCGCGCTTCCGGCGCGTGGACAGACGATTGTATATGTTGACGACTCCGCACCGACGGGGGGCGACGGACAATCCTGGGTGACGGCATACAAGTTTCTTCAGGATGCGCTGACGATCGCCACCGCTGGCGATGATATCTGGGTCGTGGCCGGAACGTATTTCCCTGATCGCAACACATCCAACCCCACCGGTACCGGTGATCGGTCGGCCACGTTTCAATTCATCAGCGGCGTGGCCGTCTATGGCGGCTTAGCGGGTAACGAAGACCCGGCCACTTTCAACTTGGCGAATCGCGATTTTGTCACGAATGTGACCATCCTGAGCGGTGATCTGGCAGTTGACGATGTGGCAAATCCGGGGGATGGATTGGCCTGTTTCAGTGGCGCCGGCCTTGCGTACGAAACCGGGTGCGGGTCATGGGATGTCGAACCGCCCGGCGGCGACGGCGACGTTGATTGCGCCGATCTGGGTATTTGCGAGAACAGCTACCACGTGGCAACCCTCATCGGGTCGGACAACACGACTGTCCTTGACGGTTTCACAATCAGCGGCGGCAACGCGGATGGCGTGACGGATGATTCAGGAGCGGGTTTGAGTCTCGGGCCCAGCAACCCCACTCTCCGAAACTGCGTAATCAGCAACAACCGCGCCAAGCGGCATGGGGGGGGGGATCATGGGCGCCGGCAGCCCCACAGTTGCGGGCTGCCTGATTGTGCAGAACCTGGCCGGTAATAATGGCGGCGGCTGGCGACTCACGGGAACGGCAACGCCATTGGTGCAGCGCTGCACCTTCGACAGAAACAAATCGAACGATTTGCTCACATCTATCGGCTTTGGCGGCGGCCTGTATTGCGGTGGCAACACGGCAATAATCGAGGATTGTGTGTTCACCGACAACACGGCTTCACACAATGCAGGCGGTCTCTACGTACAGAGCGGCAATCCATCCGTCACCCGCTGTCGTTTCGAGCGAATTACATCCAGTGCCCAATGGCACTGCCGTCCTCAACTCCTGTTCTGTCATTCGTTTACGTTTTCCCGAG
>JBHHUV010000112.1:0-8077 GCA_046754005.1 Phycisphaerae bacterium
TCATGGAACCCGGGTATTCCGGGTCGGACGACGTACCCTTGACGGGATTCCCGGTTCGTTTGACAATCACCTCCGTCGTCATCGATCGATCAGTTCACAATTGAGGGATAGAACCATGGCCAAACATGCGGCCCGATTTCTGGATATCGTCAACGAAGCCAAGTCAAGGATCCAGGAAGTGACGGTCAGCGACGTCCAATCCCGTCTTGAAGCGAACGAGGAGTTTTTCCTGGTGGATGTCCGCGAGGAAAGCGAATATGCCGCCGGTCACCTGCCCAAGGCCCTGCATCTGAGCAAGGGCATCATCGAACGGGATATTGAGGCGATTATACCCAACATCCAGGCCCAGATTATTCTCTACTGCGGCGGAGGATTTCGATCCGCGCTCGCTGCCGAGAATCTTCGACGGATGGGGTACGAATCGGTCTTCTCCATGGACGGCGGCTACCGAGGCTGGCGCGAGGCCGGTCATTCCATCGTGCATGAGGAATAGCCCGGGCGGCTTTGGAGGGGAGGATCAGGGTTCACACGTCAGACCGGCCCGGAGAAGGAGACGCGTCAGACCTTGAACGTCGTCTTTCCTGAACGCACCAATTATATGGCTGTCTAAATCTATCACTCCCCAACACATGCCCGATGCATCGAAGAGGGGGATCACCAGTTCCGATCGATCGCGCGGATCACAGGCGATATAGTGATCTCCCAATTCGGACACGTCTCGGATGATCAGCGGTTCGCGGCTCGTCAGTGCCTGTCCGCAGGCTCCGTGCAGGCCGATCGGCGAACAGGCGGGATTGTTCCGACAGGCGGCGAGCGTCAGTTCCCCTTCTGCGTCATGGAGATAGAATCCAACCCATGAGACGCCGGTTGGATGAAACGCGCTCCAGATGATATCGACAAACGCAATCATCGACCGCCGACGATCCGGATCGGGCATAATCTTGTTCAACAGGCATGAGTAGTCGCGCTGCATGGGGAGAAATTATGCCATCATGCGGGCGGCTCGCCAAGGGATGGGTGTCATGCAACGAGCGAATCGTGAAATGGATGATCCATCAAGAGTGGGTGTGGCCCTTAATCGGTGGCTACCCCGTTGGGTGACTGGGCGACGGTGACACGATTGCGCCCCTGATTTTTTGATTCATACAGTGCGGTGTCGGCAGTTTTTATGAGGATTTCGGGATTGCCTATTTCCTCGGAAGGCTCAGCGACACCGAGGCTGATAGTGACATGCATGTCGGTTCCTTCATGTTTGAAGGCATGCTGCTCGACGACAGCGCGCAAGTGCTCGGCACATACGGACGCACCCTGAATCCCGACATTGGGGCATAGGATGAGAAACTCTTCACCCCCGATTCGACACACCTTGTCCGTCTTGCGGACGTTTTCCATCAAGAGTTTGGCCGTTTCCCGCAAGACATGGTCTCCTGCCGCGTGACCGTGATTGTCGTTAAACGACTTGAAATGATCGATATCCAGCATGATGCAGGAGAATGTCTGTTCATATCGTTGATAGCACGCCCAAAGCTCGGAGAGCCTGTTCATGGATTCTCGCCGGTTCAACAGCCCCGTCAGTTCGTCGGTGATGGCCATTGTTTGAAGTTGTTCGTTGGCCTTGTTCAATTTTTTATGCGCGAGGGCCATTTCAGCGTTGACGAGATGGATTTCCCGTGTCCGTCCGGCCAGATCGGATTCCAGCGAGACGATACGCTCTGCCGCGCGCAGTCTCGCCAGGAGTTCCGCCTTGTTGAGGGGTTTCGTCAGGTAATCATCTGCCCCAGCCTCAAAAGCCTCCACAACTTTGTCGGGCCCTCCATGCGCGGTCACGATGATCACATAGACAAAACGGACCCCTTCATGCGTCCGAAGTGCCTGGCATAGTTCCAGACCGTCCATCTCGGGCATCATCCAATCGGTGATGACGACCCGTGGTTCTTCGCTGCCAATGATCCGCAGCGCTTCCTTGCCGTTGGTTGCTGTCAGGATCGTAAATCCAAAACCGATGAGTGTATGTTCCATCAAGCGCAGCTGCACCGGATCGTCCTCGACGATCAAGACTTTCCGCTCATGGCCTTCATTCTCTCCAGATGACATTGCAGCCCTCACAGCTTTTTACGATTCGAACACCCGCTTTATTGGGCTCGAGCACGATCGCACATGGATGAGATCGTCTTGACCTCTTCTGTCAGCTTTTCGAGTGCCTCGTTCGCTTTCACTGCCTGTTCGAGTTCACGCGCGGCGTCCGTGATAGTCGGAAATCCGTAGCCGCCGGCGGCCCCTTTGAGTTGGTGTGCGATCCTGCAAAGCGCATCCAGGTCTTGCTGCTGAATGGCATCATTCATGCTGGCGGCTCGTTGGGGCAGTTCCCCCACGAACAGCTCCACGAGTTCGACCATGTCGGCATCGTCTGAAAGATCGCTGATGATTGCATCGTTTGTGCCTTGTGGATCACTCATTGTTTTCATCCTCTTTTCTGCTTTCCATGAAGACTTCCCGAACCCAGCCTTCTGACCCCCCTCGGATTCCAGGACAATCCGAGGGCGCCATTCGCTAAGTCCTTCTATCCATGCCCGGCCACGGAGTTCATCGTCGGGAATCGAGCCATGATTGAACTTCACATCATCGGAAAATGGCTTTCTGCAAGGGTCCGATAGAAGGTGTGACGTGCGAGTCGGTTTTTGACAATTGACGGGCCGCACCCTTAGCCGTACAACAATTTGCCATGTGGATTCAACTCGTTCTCTTGCTTGGGATACTGGTCGGCGGTGTTTATTGTGCGGCGGGAGCCCTGCATGCTCGGCGACGGCGAAAGCGTTATCGGTTGGCCATGGATCGGTTTATATCGACACCGGAAGACATCCGCACCCGCGCGATGCAAACCCTGATCGATGGCTCGGCGACTCACGGACCGGCATGGTATCTCCTCGGATGTGCCCTCCTGCGGACAAGTCGAACTAAGGAAGCCGCGCGGGCGTTCGGCTTCGCCCATCACTGCGATTGTAATCTTGAAACCGCGGCGTTGTTGACTTTCGCGTGTCTAAAAGCAAAAGAAGGGGAAGGATCCGACATCATCGAACAGATTCTGATCACCTGGGAGGAACTGGGGCAGCCGGATCTTGCGCGTCGGGTTGAAGATCGGCGCATGTTGTCGTGTTTGGCGTCTACGTCGCGCGACGCATCGACGACACCTGTTCTCCACGGCAAGGACGGCCTGGAACAGTTGATCCGACTGGTGATCGATCCAATGCAGAAGTCACGATTCGAACAGATGATCGCGAAGGGCGATCCATGGTATTCCGCCCCGCTGGCTGATCCGACCGGCTGATCATGCACGGCACTGCGCAGGGGGGAATCAGTTTCCGGTGGCGACTTTCATGCCGGCCTTTTTCCAATCCTTGATGCCGCCGGTGTAGGCCCACACGTTTTTATAGCCCCACGACGCGGCCTTGCCGGCGGCGCTCTTGCTCACAGGGCACCATCGACTCACGCAGTAGAACACCAGTGGTTGGTCCTTGTTCTCGGGCAGCATGTCGGGCGTCATCTTTTCATAATCGATGTTGACTGCTCCGGGGATATGGCCCTCCGAGTAGTGGTCGGCGTCGAGGGCGTGAATGACCATCAGGTTATCGTCGGCATCCATGCGGGATTTCATCTCCGCGGCGGTCTTGATCTTCTCAAAGCGTCCGCCCCCCTGATCGAGACTCCCGGGCTGTTGGCATCCCCAGGCAAACACGGCCAGACAACAAATCGATATTAGTCGATATTCTCTCATCGCAGAGGACTCCTCATTCATGTGTTCACATATCAATTTCGACCAGTGTCTTCTGCGTGGTCGTAAGATTGTCGTGGCCCGTATCGGTGACGGCCACCATGTCTTCGATTCGGACGCCCCCCCATCCGACATAATACAAGCCCGGCTCGACGGTAAAGACCATGCCAGGCTCAACCTTGTCTTCAAAACTCTTCTTGATTCGCGGATTCTCGTGGATCGCCAACCCGACGCCGTGACCGGTCCCGTGGGCGAACTGATCGGCACAGCCCTTCGAGTCGAAATAGTCCCGGCAGAACGCGTCCAATTCGTGACAAGACTTCCCGGGCCGAATGCCGTCGAGACACCGTTGCTGAGCCTCCAGAACGAGCGCGTACACCTCGCGCTGACGGGCATCGGCCTTGCCCATGCAGATCATCCGAGTCATGTCCCCGCAGTAGCCCTCGAAAATCCCGCCAAAGTCCAACAGCACCATGTGGCCCCGTTCGAGCTTGCGTGTTCGCGAGGGAAGATAATGCGGATTGCAACCGGTCTCGCCGAAGGCGACGATCGGGTCGAACGAATTGCCCTCGCTGTGACGCCTCAGGTAGGTTCCAATCTCAAAGGCGACCTCGTGCTCGGTCATGCCCACCCGGAGGCAACCGACCATATGATCGAAACAGTCGCTGGTAATCGCCTGGGCCTTCCGCAATCGCTCTATTTCATCCGGCGTCTTGATCACGCGCAGCCGAGCCAGCATCTCTTCGGCGGGCTTACAGGTCAGGCCCGACAACAGATCGTGCAGGCCGACGGCATCACAATAGAGCAGTGCATCCCGCTCATAGCCCAGGGTCTTAGACCCGGTACCGAGGATTTCCTTGATCTTGTCGGCGATGATCGCGGCCGTGGTGGGCGATTCGAGAAGCTGGGGCGTGACACCCGAAAGCGTTTCCACTCCCGCGATATACCGGCCGTCACATAGAAGATGAACATCGTTCGAGGTGATCAGCGCAAATCCCTCCGGATCGCCGAACGGTTGAACCTCGCCCGGCATCATGCTCCGGAAGCCGGTCAGATACTGAACATTTTTCGGATTGGAGACGAAGACCGCGTCCATGCCGGTCTCCCGCATACTTCCCCGTATTCGCTTGAGACGGTGTTCGTCCATCAGCCAATCTCCTTTCGACAGCACCCGCCATGCCAATACGCTTATTATTTAGCAGAGCAGGGCTCGAAACGCAAACCGCCCCCCTCCTGATGTTATTTGTGCACACTGTGACTACGACCCGAGCGGGCTTCCGCAGCGACGATGCCCGGAGTGCGGTACCCCTTGTTGAAGCCCAAAGGGATCATCACACCCCTCAATATACCCTCCAACATCTCTGCATTTGAATCGATCGGGTTTTGGCGATTGAATACCGGCGATACCGAGGATTCGAATGACCGGACCTGTAACGAAGGACAATCCCAGATTCATGATCGTCGGCGGCGGCCTCGCCGGCGCCCTCATGGCCAACTACCTCGGCAAGGCCGGCCACGAGGTCGCGGTCTATGAAAAGCGGCCCGACCTGCGTACCGCGAAAATCGTCACCGGTCGGTCGATCAATCTCGCCCTGAGCGTCCGCGGGATCCACGCCCTCACGGAAATCGGCGTCGCCGACGAAGTCATGGCCGACGCGGTACCGATGCCCGGCCGGATGATCCACGACCTCGACGGGCGACTGAATTTTCAGCCCTACGGCCAATCGGGTCAGGCCATCAACTCCGTCTCGCGCGCGGGCCTCAACATCATCCTGCTCAACACGGCCGAGCGCTACGAGACGGTATCGCTCCAATTCAACCACAAGTGCGTTGATGTCGATCTTGACACACCCGCCGCTGATTTTCTAAACAGCGAGACCGGCGAACGAACGCGCGCCGAGGCCGACATCATCCTCGGCGCCGACGGGGCCTTCAGCGCGGTCCGCAACCGCATGCAGCGGCTCGATCGATTCAGCTATTCGATCGATTACCTCGAGCACGGCTACAAGGAACTGATCATCCCCCCATCACCCGGCGGCGGCTTCCGCATGGAGAAAAACGCCCTGCACATCTGGCCGCGTCGATCCTACATGATGATCGCCCTGCCCAATGCCGACGGTTCCTATACCGTCACCTGTTTCTGGCGCCACGAGGGGCCGAACAGCTTCGCCAATCTCACGACCATAGAGGCCGTACAGGACTATTTCCGAGAACATTTCCACGACGCCGTCCCCCACATGCCGACGCTGACGGATGACTATTTTGAGAACCCCGTCGGATCCCTCGCGACCGTCCGCTGCGGCCCGTGGATCTATCAGGACAAGATCGCCCTGATGGGGGACGCGGCCCATGCCGTCGTCCCCTTCTACGGTCAGGGCATGAACGCCGCCTTCGAGGACTGCACCGCGCTGAACGAGTGCCTCGCGAACTACGCCCCCGACTACGCCCGCGCGTTGAAAACCTATTATGATCTCCGCAAGGAAAACGCAGACGCCATCGCCGACCTGGCGATCGGTAACTTCATCGAGATGCGTGACCATGTCGGTTCGCGGGCGTTCCTGCGAAAAAAGCGGCTGGAGAAGCTGCTTCACCGGTTGTTTCCGAACTGGTATATCCCACCCTACACAATGGTCAGCTTCACGCGTATCCCGTATGCCGAGACCGTCCGGCGTGCAGCACGACAGGATCGGATCGTCCGGCGGGCATCGCGAATCCTCATCCTATTCGTACTGGCGATTATAATAATTGTCTTCATTGTCCTGAACGGGTGTTGAAAACACCGTAGGATGGGTCATCTGACCCATCTGTTGAACCGTTGCGTGACATACGAATGTTTTGACGAGAGTCGATTGCCCGAGATATGGCTGTTGTCGGGTGCGTACGGCGAGCCCGATAGCTCCCATCCGAGGAATGTATTCATGCCCCTGACCTACGCAAAATACCTGAAGGTGGACGAACTGCTCGATCTCCAGAGCATCAAGTCCGACCCGCCCGAGCACGACGAGATGCTCTTCATCATCATCCACCAGACCTACGAACTCTGGTTCAAGCTGATGCTCCACGAGATGGAGAAGATCCGCCGCAACTTCTCCGCCGACGACATGTACGGAGCCATCGCCACCTTCAAACGCGTTCGGACGATCATGAAGACGCTTGTCGGCCAGCTCGATATCCTCGAAACGATGACACCGATGTCCTTCACCAGCTTTCGCGATCGGCTGGAAACCTCGTCCGGCTTCCAGTCGGCCCAGTTTCGGGAGGTGGAATACATCCTGGGTGTGAAGCGGCCGGAGATGATGAAATACTGTGATTCAAAATCGGCCAGTTTCCGCCGCGTCGAGCAGCGGTTGAATGAACGAAGCCTCGTCGACCATTTCTACGATTTTCTGGAACACCGCGGTGTCGAAATCCCGAACGAGCTCAGGACAAAGGACGTGACGGCATCAACACGGGCCGATGTCCAAATCCAGGAATCCCTGCTTCGCCTTTACAAAACGAAACCCGACGTCGCCATCCTCTTCGAGCTGATGACCGATTTCGACGAGGGCCAGCAAGAATGGCGCTACCGGCATGTGAAAGTGGTTGAGAGAACAATCGGCAACAAGAAAGGAACTGGCGGTAGTCTGGGTGTCGAGTTCCTCAAACAATCCCTCTTCAAACCGATCTTTCCCGACCTCTGGGCCATCAGGCATCGGTTGTAAGAAAAATGCCAATTGTTTCTTTTGTCGACATGTTGAGTTTGATCGTGCAATCTAGGCGTGCACGATTGTTCGACATGGAAGAGCCACGGGCTTCTAGCCCGTGCGGTCGTTCGAATCCATGCTCGACCCAATATCTCGAACGTTGATATTGTATTTGAAAGCATCATGATGCTCTATGACATTTCTCCTCCAATCACGGGAGCACTCGCTGTCTGGCCGGGCGACACGACACCTTCTCGTGAAGTACTGCTGGACATGAACAAAGGCGACAACCTGACGCTGTCCACGCTGAATGCGACCGTGCATCTTGGCGCTCACGTCGACGGACCCAATCATTATGGAGCCGACGCCCCCCCCATCGACGAACGATCACTGGATCTCTACCTCGGAACCTGTCAGGTCGTTCAAGTAGACGTCAAGTGCGGTACGCGGATTCAAGCGAAAGATGTGGGCGTCGAGATCGACGAATCGCGTGTCCTCTTCCGAACCGGCTCATTCCCCGATCCCGAAAACTGGAACAACGACTTCGCCGCCCTGTCGCCCGAGTTGATTGACGACCTGCACAACCGCGGCGTCCGCCTCATCGGCATCGACACCCCCAGCGTCG
>JBHHUV010000113.1:0-8075 GCA_046754005.1 Phycisphaerae bacterium
CTCCGGATGCCGGGACGGCTGTCGGTCCACCGCCTGATGTGTCATGGACCCGGTTGTACGGGTTGGCTCACCACTGCCAATGCACGATCCTTGGGGATCGTGCCTTGACAGTGCCACTCTTTCGATCATTGGGTATAATGCCCGCGACGAGCCCGAATCTGAGAATCACTCGAGGAGTTGTCCCATGCCACTCGAACATTGTCTGGAAATGCATTTCGAGCGGGCCCACGTTCAGGAGCCCGTGTTGTGCCACATGGCCCGTCGATGGGAACACGTCATGTTCAACATCGACGCCCTGAGCGTCGGCAGCCAGAGGGCCATGATGCGCATCGCCCTGGTCGGCGAAAAGGATGGAATCGGCAACGTGGTCGAATACTTCAAGTCGCTGGATGTGGATTTGAAAACCCTGTCGGAAGGTTCCTACGACGGAGAGATACCCGACGTTCCCATGCGCATGGGGCTGCACCGAGAGGCCGGCGATATCACCGAGAAAAAGCTGTGGCTGACGGTGCTGGGCGCGCTGCGGACTCAACCCTTTCTGTGGGTTCTCACGCGGCGTTTCGACGTCACCTACAAGATCATGCAGTCGGTGACCGGCGACTTGGTCAGCATCGTCTCAATGCTCATCTGGGGCCCCCGGGCCGAGGTCAACGGCGCCATCGCCTTCCTGCGCGAACAGAACGTCCACGTGGAATTCGGCGAAGTCACCGTCGGCACACCGTTTATACAGACCGGTTAAATCCGGTGAACCCGCCCGATCATGAACGAACACGCGAAGCAGAATGCGTTCTTTGCCGGCATCGCCGGGTTGATGATGCTGGGTTATGCATTCGGCATGGGCATGTCTCCGAGATTCGACCACGGACCCGTCTACGCCTTCTCATTTAATCTATTTGATTGGATGCTCAAGATCGGGGGGGCGGCGCTTCTGATAGTCGCGGCCCTCTGTTTCTCCGGACAATCCATCGGCATGTTCCTTGACGCGATCGTGTCGAAACTTTGCGGCATCATCATGGTCGGCTGCGCCGTGTGTTGGACGGTGTACGAGGGGGGCTTGGATCTGACGAACCTGCTGATCGGGATCTTCGGCGTGATGTTCATCAAGTCGGCCATCACGAATTGGCGGCTGTACTTTTCGCGTGCGGGGACGGGTGAACCCATCCGGCGTGAAAGCGAGCGTCGCTGGTTCAGCGGGGCGGTATTGGAACCGCCAAAGGCACAACCGCCGCCGGGACCAAGGCCGATCCACCCGGCGAGTCTCCAATCAGAAGTGCTTCCCAAGGATGATGAACCTCCGCCTCCGGAGGGCTATCTGGCCGCGCTCGCCAAGGAGAAGGAAGACCCCCCGACCGCGGCTTCTGATTGAGTCCCGGGCCACCGGAGTATTTGGATGCGATCCAAGCTCGTTGAAACGGGCAAATAGAAGATGGGCGCGGATACTTGATACCGGCCCCAGAGGGACCGGTCTGAAGCCCGCTTCGCGGGAAAGCCCCGTAAACGGGACTCCTCAATCGCATAGCGCGATTCCCTACCCTCTCTTTGCAGGGAGGATGGGGCACCCATGCTTGGGCATGGCACCCGGCCACAACCCAGGGGATCGGCATGCTTACCCGACCCCAAAGGCCGGGTCGTGTAAGCATGGCACTCGAGCATCCATGTGGATTGCATCATGAGCAAAAGCGACGATACATCACCGACCCCCGATCGCTATTCACGTCAGATTCTCTATGAGCGGATTGGTTCGGCGGGCCAGGAGCAGCTCCGCGCCGCGCGTGTCACGTTGATCGGCTGCGGCGCGCTGGGGACCGTTCTGGCCAACACCCTGGTTCGCGCGGGAGTGGGTTTTCTGCGTATTGTCGATCGCGACTATGTCGAACTGAACAACCTCCAGCGACAGGTGCTCTTCGATGAGTGGGATGTCGCCGAGGGTCTGCCCAAGGCCGTCGCCGCGGCGAACCGGCTGGGCGCGATCAATACGGATGTGACCGTCGAGCCCGTCGTGGCCGACGCGAACAGCCACACTATCGAATCCTTCATCGACAAGGCGCACCTGATCCTCGACGGCACGGACAACTTCGAAACCCGTTATCTGATCAATGACGTCGCGGTGAAGCACGCGACCCCCTGGATCTACGGCGCCTGCGTCGGGGCGGATGGCATGGTCATGCCGATCCTGCCGGGCGAGACCCCTTGCCTCCGCTGCGTCTTCGAAGAGCCGCCGCCGCCGGGCAGCGGCCCGACCTGCGACACCGCCGGCGTCCTCGGACCGATCGTCCAGATAGTCGCCAGTCTTCAGTCCGTGGAGGCCCTGAAGATCCTGACTCATCAGCGCGAGGCGTTGCATCGAAGGCTGGTGCAGATCAACGCATGGACCGGTCAATTTCAGGATTTTGACATGCAGCCGGCCTTCGACAACGGCGACTGCCTCTGCTGCAAGGGGGGCGTGTTCGATTTTCTCACGCGGCATCGGGGGGATCGCTCCATCACGCTCTGCGGCCGAAACGCGGTTCAAATTCGGCCGGCGTCCGATAGCAAGGTGGACCTGGAGGCCGTTGCGTCGCGCGTCGGGCGCGTGTCGAAGGCAGCGCCGACGTTGAACCGATACCTACTACGATTCGAGGTGGAGGCCTGCCAGATCACGTTGTTTCGGGATGGCCGGGCCATCATCAAGGGCGTCACCGAACCGGAGAAAGGCCGTGGTCTCTATGCGAAATACATCGGCGCCTGATCGACGAGATTCATTCCGTGATCGGAGCATAATCCATCGATCTCGAAGCGCCTGGATTGGTTGTATCACGGTCGGAGCGGTACTTGTCTTGCTCGGCGGCTGCGTCGAGTTCGTCCACTGGGGCCACATCAGCGATCAGGAAGGCACATGGGGCATCGGCGGCGTCGACATTGCCCAACAGCAGCCGGATGGGGCCTGGAAGCATATCGGCGGATCCGATGGCAAGGGCCGCTGGGAAGTCTTCAAGTACAAGGTCAGCGGGGGCGGCCGGATTCGTCTTCGCAAACGGGGCTACTACACGCGCATCTTTTCCGAAGGCGAGTTTCTGCAACAACACATGATCCTGATGAAATCAACCCAAGAGGGTGCGGAGGAAGATGCCGGATACGAGACCGGAGCCGGCTTTCCCGGCTAGTATTACGAGGCAGATGATGGGATGGGTGTCCGGGTGCGGCGCAGGCGGGACCTTGGAGATCCGCAAGGCCCACGACCTGACGACTGCGTCGTTAGACCGTGCCACCCATCGGAACAGGAAAACCAGCAACGAATGATTATGGAAGACTGGATGATATGCGGGTTCCTCGCGACGGCGGGGTTTGCGCTGCTTCACCTGCTGGCATCGGCAAGAGAGGCCGCCCTGGTGCAGGCCCAGGCGGCTGCCGACGCCCGTGCCAAGGCCGAACGCATGCGAAACAGTCGTCTTGAACAACAGGAAGCAAATGCAATCGCGCAGAACAGCGACGTATGCCTGGTATAATTCATCCTGTCTCGATCACTTCCATACACTGTTGATCTCAGGCTGCATCGAGAAAACTATCTCGGTACCCTCGTCCCGATATAATATGGAGTGTACGGCTCGATATTGTTGACATCACCGCCGGAACAGGCTAGATTCATCAGTTAGACCTTTCAACGACCACGGGGCCGTCCGGTTCCCGCATCAGGATAAGAGCCTGCCGGTGTCTGACATGCCGCAACGATTCGAGCATATTCGACGATCCGCACGACTGGGTCGATTCCTCGCCGTTGTGGGTATTGGTAGCTTGCTGGTCGTCGGCTCCTACCTGTTCACCGACGAGCTGGGTCCCTGGGCATGGTTTAAGGACCATCTGTTTGCCTTTGGCGTCCTCGCCGGCGCGTGCATCCTGATCGCCGTCTTCATCTTCCTCTGGATCCTGGTCAACCTGATCCTGAAGGTGGAGGGCAACCTGTTCAGGAGCTACGGCGTCTTGCGCGATCTGCAGGCCTCGATCGAAAAACAGAGAGAGTCGCTCGACTCGATCTCTCAGAATGCCCAGCTTTCCGATGTCGTCCGCTCCGTCACCCATCGCTCGCGTGAGCGCAACGCCCTGCGGCTGGCCATCAACGAGGAGATCATCCGCGGCGACTGGGAGGCGGCCTATGCCCTGGTCGAGCTTCTCGAATCTCGCCACGGCTATCGCAACGAGGCGGCCCGGCTGCGCGAGGAGGTCGATGAGTCCCGAAACCGCGAGGGCCACGAGCAGCTTCAAAAGCGAATCGATCAAACCAAGGCATCGATGGAATCCCATGATTGGGACCGAGCCCGGCTGCAGATGGATTGGCTCGTCGCGGACCAACCGAGTAGCGCCGAGGTGGCCGTCTTGCCCAAGCTCTTCGATCGCCTCCGTAACGAACACAAACGCCGACTCCTCAAAGAGTGGGATCAGTCGGTCCAGCGGAACGAGGTGGATCGGGGCATCGCCATCCTCAAGGAGCTGGACCAGTACCTCACACCCAACGAGGCCGCGGCCCTGCAGGAATCGGCTCGTGGCGTCTTCCGGGCCAAGCTGCACAACCTTCACGTCCAGTTCTCACTCGCGGTCACCGGCCAGGACTGGGGCGAGGCCTACGAAGCCGGTCAACAGATCATTCGGGAATTTCCCAATTCCCGAATGGCCCAGGAAGTCAAGGAGCGTATCCACCTCCTCGCCCAGCGTGCGTCCGAGACGCCGAACAAGCCGACGACAGTCGAACTGGCTCAGGATTGACGCCCAATCCCTCCGATATTACGTTCGGTCATGGACGATACCCTTTGCCGCACGCAGATCCCCGGCGGCTCGCAAGGAGGCTATGGATGATGCCGCAAGGATGCGCCTTCCCGTTCCGAAACACAACTGAATCACAATCTGGAATGTCCGATTCGCGGTGCCTCCGGGTACCGCTTCTGTTGCTCATCGTGTTTCTCCCTCTCGGGTGCGCGGCGCCCGATGCGGCATCGAGAAGGCAAAACCGCCCGGCTCCGCAGGTCGCCCGATCCCGCCCCGTTTCACAAAGCGACGGCTATCGATACTCCACTACGCCCCCGATCGTCAACCGGGAGGGCCTGGCCGACTTCGCAAACCAGTTTTCACGGGATGTGGTGGTGCTGGCCTTCTGGGCCTCCTGGTCGAAAACGAGCCGGGAAGATATGACGCGTCTTGCCGAACTGCAACGAGAGATGCGAGATTCCGGTTTCCGGGTCGTCGCCTGCAACTTCGACCCGCCCGACCATTGGACCGCCCGCGCGCTGCCCATCCTGTTGGCCGCGAAGGCAAACTTTCCCTGCGTCGTCATTCCCCGCGCCGCCCGACCGGGCATCCGGGAATGGCTGGATCCGGAATGGAGTTTCGATCTGCCCGCGCGCTTCATCCTCGACCGTCGGGGCAACATCGTCGCGCGGTTCAAGGGCGACACGTCCATCAGCGCGCTCATCGCCCGGGCTGAAGGGATGGTTCCCAAAGTTCGCGTCATCACGGCGAAGATGAGAAAACCCCTTGGCGATGCATGTGTGCAGGCCAAACTCGTTAATATCGCCACGGGTGAGTGGGAATCGCTTCCCATGGCGAAGAGCAAGTCAGGAAGTGCCGACGACCTCGCCCTGCAGGTCGTCGACTATGTCGATGCCAGGCTGGATCGAGCAGAGAATCAGCGAATCGCCATTCTGCCCTTCCCGACCGACACAAATCGACGCAAGGCCGGTCCCTACGGAAGGGAAATCGCGTCCCGGATGCGCGACGGTCTTCGAAAGCGTGGATTCTTCGATCTCATCGGCCCGGTTACGGCGGAGCGCATGATCTCCCGCGTCGGGATCTCCGCGATGGCGATCGACTACGATCCATCGGTCGCGCGAGGACGGCTGTCGGTCGATTTTCTGATCCTGGGCACCGTCAGCGGATCGATGGATTCCGTTTCGAACCCCTCCACTCTTGCCGTGGACACACGAAGCGAGAATTGAGCACCCTGTTCAGTGTCGCGACCGTGAGGAAGTGGTTTTAGTGTCCGGACGCGAACTGTTTCCTCATGAGCGCGGAGCCGATGAGGCTGGGCTGGGGCGTGTAATTATGATGCCCGGTACCCATGCCGGGTCGAACGGTGACCGCTTCCTTACGGGCGCGGCTCTGATAGTGGCGCGGCTCTGATAGTGGCGCGGCGCTGATCGGGATCGACCCGCGGCCGACGAATCTATCTCAGCTAACCTCAATGAGCTCCACTTCAAAGATGAGCGTAGCGTTCGGCGGAATCTTCGCGCGAGGATTCCCGTTCGGCCCGTAACCCAGCCTTCCCGGGATCACCAGCCAGCGCTTGCCGCCTACTTTCATGGTGCTGATGCCCTCGTTGAAGCCCGGTACGAAACCAGTCGCCCGATTGCGAAGCGGTGTGTCCTGGCCGTCATGGGACGAATAGAACTTCGAGCTGTCGGCGGCCAGCCAGCCGGTGCAGTGCAGTTGGACGATGTTGCTTGCCCCGGGCGAGTTGCCGGTGCCCGCCTCCGCGTCCACATACCACAGGCCGCTGTCGCTGGATGTTCCCTTTGAAACATCGATGCCCTTGCTCTTCACAAAGGCGATTCCTTTTTCGCTTTCCGCCTTCTCTTGGGCGGCGCGCTGCTGATCTGCCAATTTTTTGGCCTCGGCCATCTTCCGGGCCTCCTCGGGGTTTGAAGGCTTCCTCGGGAACTTCGCATCCAGGATCCGATTCCACTCGGCGAGTTGGGCGGCGTTGCGATCGAAGAGCGGCTTCGGATCCCCCTCGATCTCGATCGTCCTCATCACATCGTCCTTGGCGATCACGTTGACCACCTCCTGACCGCTGACAACCTTTCCAAAGATGGTATGCCGATCGTTCAGGTGTGGCGTCGCCACGTGGGTGATGAAGAACTGGCTCCCGTTGGTGCCGGGGCCGGAGTTGGCCATGGAGAGAATGCCCGGCCCGGTGTGTCGGAGTGTCGGGCTGAATTCATCCTTGAACTTGTACCCCGGACCGCCGTGGCCCGTCCCCGTCGGATCGCCGCCCTGAATCATGAAGTTGGCGATCACTCGGTGAAACTTCAAGCCGTCGTAGAATCCGCGTTGCGCCAGGTTCACAAAGTTCATCACCGTCAACGGCGCTTCGTCGGGATGAAGCACGAGACGAATGTCGCCTTTGTCCGTCTTGATCGTGGCGTGAAGCGCACCTTTGGCCTGAGCCGCCTCGGCCTGTTTTTTCGCCGCTTCTTCCGATTTCTTGCTTGCGGCGATCACATCCTTCATCTCGTCGGGATTCATGCGTTCCACCTTCCGTATGATGACCGGCTCGATCGGCGCGGCGGGATTATTCTGGTCGGCACGCGGATCCTTCTTGACCGGTGTATTGCGAATCTTCTCCACCACTTCGATGCCGTCTATCACCTTTCCGAATACGCAGTAGCCCCATCCCGGACCGTTCGCGATCCGATAATCCAGGGCCGGATTGTCCTTCACATTGATGAAGAACTGACTCGTCGCCGAGTGGGGATCGGCCGTTCGCGCCATCGCGATGCTGCCGTAGACGTTTTTCAGGCCGTTGTTCGCCTCGTTGCGAACCGGCGCCTTCACCGGTTTTTTGCGGTAGTCGGGCAAGAGACCGCCGCCCTGGATCATGAAATCCTTGATTACGCGGTGAAAGGTTGTTCCCTCGTAGAACTTGTCATCCGCATACGAAAGGAAGTTCCGCACCGTTGCCGGCGCCTTCTCCTGGTTCAACTCCAGAACGAAGGCACCCAGTGTGGTTGTCACCTTCACATAAACGCGATCCGGAATCTTCGGCTTCGTATTCGCCTTACCCTTGTCCTGACCCTGCGCCGTACTCGATGTCAGGCCGCCGGCCACCATGACGCCCGCACACAACAAACCCATGAGACGTTTCATCGATCTTCCTCGAAATAAGTGGATGGTTGAAAAAACTCTATTCCGATTTCCAGTTCCCCTCCGGGAATTCCGGACTCTACAGCCATCCATCTTCGCTGTCAATTTAAGGATCGCAGATTGAATAATTTCGGGTCCATGACAGTTCAGGCGGGATCTTGGCGCAGCACAGTCCGGCGAAATCC
>JBHHUV010000114.1:0-8020 GCA_046754005.1 Phycisphaerae bacterium
GCCAGCAACAACACCATCCGATCATAGAACCGAGCTTCGGGATGCCGCACAAGCCTGGGATGCCGATGCCGCCGGATAGGTAAATACTCGCGAATCATGAGAGACAGAATCCACAGAATGCGCATCGTGAGGATCCCAAACGTCACACACAGCACGAGAAGCAGCCAGTAGAGGATGCGAAGCCATGCGGCGGGAAGGTTGGGTCCCCATAGCAGTGCCTTGACGGTTGCGTAAAATGATTTGGGCTGCCCGTCGGTTTGCGTCAATTTCGTCAGCCAGTCCCGAACCCCGCCGGCCAGGGCCTCTCGTTCGGAGGCATCAAACGAAACAACCATCGTAGACCATTTGAACTGAAGATGGTTGACAAATTGCCGGATTTGAGCGAGAAGAGATTGGTCTCCTCGGTGCCGATGGGTATCGGAGGGGGTCGGATCGAAAATCACCCAACCGCGATCTCGGAGGAACACCTCGACCCAGGCATGCGCGTCGCGCTTTCGGAACTGAAAAAAGCCTCCGGCCTCGTTGAATTCGCCGCCGTGATAACCGCTGACCAGCCTGGCACGAATGCCGACCGCCTGGCACATCAAGGTCATCGACGACGCGAAAAACTCGCAGTGACCGCGCCGGTTCTTGAAGAGAAAATCCTGAATCGGATCGGCGTTACCCGGTCGCCCGCCGCGATGAAGCGTGTACTCAAACCTGTCGGACTTGAGGAAATCGGCAATCTGTGTGGCAATGTATCCGTGTTCGTCGGGATTGCCCGGATTGCCGACCTGCAAGACGAACTCCCGGGCGAATTCCAGTATCCTCGGTGGAATGTTCGACGCACCGTCCCGAGGCCCGCTGGGCAGTTGCGAAAACAGGCGCGCGAACTCCGGCGTCAATTGTGCTGGGGACAAAACGGTATAGTGGGCGGCCTTGCGTGAACTGGAACGTGTTCGAAGAACATGATCCTCTCGATCCATTTCTATCCTGTCGATATCCGGTGATCCGAATGCCAGAGGTGGATACATGGAAAAGAGGATGCCCGAACCCAATGAATCGAGCCAGACTTCCTGACGAATCATGGGGTCCGACAGATCATTGTGTGGGAGAGGAAAGAGAGGAGCGAGCGAATCGTCGGAACCCCCGTCGGCCCGCAGCGAGGATTTCGTCGGCGTTCGGTTCCATCGTCGACCGTAATAGCGATCAAATGTCAGTCCGCGCATGTAGGCTTGAATCGAATCGTCCGTTAAAGTTTCTCTATTTTGAGAGAAACGAACCCGCATCACGGGCGAATCGTCTTCGTAGATCGCGTTGCTCGTCAGTTGAACCACATCATTGAAACCGGTGACCGAGACCAGTGAGCGGATCCGGCCGAAGATGCTGCCCTCCCATCCGCGCGGGGTGAATACAAATATGAAGGTGGCGATTACGGCTAGCATCCCCGAACAGGCCGCGGTCAGCGGGAGTCGGCTCCGACGAAAATCGTGTTTGACATCGACGAGGGCGGTTGACGAAGATTCGGCGACGCCGGCCAGGGCCGCGCGCCGTCGGGCCTTCACACCATCCATCTCACGGTGTGAGTGAAATGCGATCAACCAACCGACTCCGATCGTCATGTCCACCAATAATGCAAGCCCGAACAGCGGACTTGCGCTGACGAGGGCGCTGATGACCATCAGCAGAAACGATATCAGGGCGATCAGACCGGCGTCTCGATAAGTATTCAACTCGAAAAACTTACAGCAGGCCAGGAAGATGATGAAGTGCGAGAGATCGATGATGTGAACCGTCGTTTCGTCTTCATAGAACATCTCGAAGATCAAGTATCCAACGGCCGCGAAAATCAGGAGATACAACACGGCACGGGGGATGCGGCGGTGGCCGGGCCATCGGTAGAACAGATAGCTCATTGCGGCGGTGGAGACGGCGATCGTAAACACTCCCCACGACTGTTCCGCCTCGACCACCGGCAACATGCTGATCAGTGCGAGGCCCAGCAGCAGGAGATGCAATCCGCCGAGGGGTTTCATCTAATTCATCTCCACGCCGACCAATCGAGGATTGGACAGCCCGCCGGAGCGGAAGCGGACACCTGCCTCGTCGGGATTCATGGCTCTCGCCGGCTGAAACAGGCTGTCAAACGACGGACTCCCCGGGATGAATACATGGACCGTGCCCAGCGCCCGCGACAGCGCTTTGACCGATTCTCGTAAGTCATTACTTTCCATCGCACCAAACAGAAAACAGGGGCCATGCCAACGAACCGGCCATGCAAGCCGAAGAATATGCTCAGCGAGACCGTCGTTGGTATTCAACGTTCGAACGGCCAATTCGCCCAGGAGTCGCGGTCGATAGGCCCGGCCCGAACCCGGTGGAAGCACGGCCAGCGGTTGCCCGTTACAGATAAGACCGATGCGGGCACCGCGTTCGAGCGCATCGCAGATGAGCGTCGCCGCGGCGCTGATGGCCGATTCGAGACGATGCTGTTGTTCCGCATTGCCCGGATCGACCTGCGTATTCACGATACACCACATTTGATCGCCCCGGGCCTGTGCCATCTCACGGATCATGAGTTGGCCGGTTTGCGCGCTGCGCCGCCAGTGAATGCGCCGCGGATTGTCCCCCATGCGGTACTCCCGGACACCGTAATACTCCTCGTCCCCCTTCACGTGGCCGGTCGCACCGGTGCCGCCCGAAGCGTCCGTGGCGCGTGAGGCCGCACGTACTTCGGTCACCAGCCTGCCCAAGGCCGGGAAAACGATCACTTCCTGTGGCTTGTCGTGCCTCACCCATTTGGTGAAGAGATGAAATGGAGCGCGTGTGGATAGTCGCAGGGTGGAGAACGCCAGCCGGCCTCGGTTTCGACACGTCACGGGCACTGAAAACGTCCAGGTTTCACCCGGTCGCAGGATCGGGACAAAGGCCTCCGGGCTTGTCATAGGCGCGTTTCGGCCTAACTCGTCTTGTATGAGAATGCCGTGTGCGGACCCCCAGCGTCGATGGTTGGTGATGGCATAGCGGATCACGAAGATCTGCCCCGCGACGGCCACGTCCGGGACCACTCGATGGATCGTCAACGCTCTCAGGGTGCGCCATCCGTGCAGGGCGTTGATGATGATTCCACCGACACACAGGCCGAAGATCAGCATCAACAGGTTGACCTCCGCATCGATGGCGGCAAGCCCGATGATGATCGTGCCTATGATAAAAAAAACACCCCCGATTGTGACACGAAAACCATAGGGGGCCGGTCGATAGGAGGGTAGCCATCGAAAGGGACGCTTCATGGTGTCTACATCTTGCTGAGGGTGTTCTCGATCACGTCGGCTCAGACGTATCGGCCTGTCGTGTTCGTCAGCTTGGCGCGGGGATGTGCTCCAGGATTTCAAGAAGGATCTGATCGGTCGTGGTGGCCTGACCGTCGCGCAGGTAGGACTTGCTGACGATGCGGTGGGCGAATACGGGCTGAACGAACGCCTTGAAATCGTCCGGAACGGCGTAGTCTCGTCCCCCGAGCAGCGCCGATGCCCGCGCGGCTCGAAGCAGAGCCAACGCCCCACGGGGCGAGACGCCGACCTCGATCGAATCATGCCGACGCGTCGCCTCCACGATATCCTGCAGGTAATCCATCAACACGGCGTCCACGCGAACCTGGTCGGCCAGTTTCTGCAATTCCAGAATCTCGTCGGACTCCATGACGGGACGCAGGCTCTCGAGGGGCGCGCGGTCGGGTTGTTCCTGAAGAATCCGCCGCTCGTCTTCGCGGGACGGGTAGCCGATCCGAATCCGCAGCACGAATCGGTCCAACTGGTTTTCCGGGAGAAAGTAGGTTCCCTCGAACTCAAACGGGTTCTGCGTCGCGATCACCATGAACGGCTGTTCCAACGGGATCGCCTTGCCCTCGACGCTGACCTGCGCCTCGTTCATCACCTCGAGCAGGGCCGATTGCGACCGGGGCGTGGTGCGGTTGATCTCGTCGGCGAGCACGATATTGGCGAAGATGGGGCCCGGCTTGTAGTCGAAGCCGCCGGTCTTGTCGTTGTAGACGCTGACGCCCAGAATGTCGGACGGCAATAAATCGGGTGTCATCTGAACCCGCGAAAAGCGGCAGTCGATGCTCCGAGCCACCGCCCGGGCCAACACCGTCTTCCCCACGCCCGGCACGTCCTCGATCAGGACATGGCCCCGTGCGAGCAGGCCGACGAGAATCTGCGAAACCGCATCGGTTTTACCGATGAAGACCGATTCGATGTTCGCGCGCAGCCCCTGAAGATTGCTCAGGAGTCGTCTGTCATCCATGGCGGGCATCGTGCTCATGTTCGGCCCTGAAGAAGATACCTTTCGGGTTAGTCCTCATCACTCGATTCTCATCATTATACGCGACTCGGCCATCAATACACACCCGGATACACCCAAGGCTCGGAAACGGGGTCCATGACAGAATCCGCGGATTCTCTTGCCGGCTTCAGCCGACAGTTTTTTTGTTTGCCACCGACTTCAGTCGGTGGTTCAAGGCACAGCAGAGCACCATCAGCCGGCTTCAGCCGGGCTTTCATGATTCGATCCCGGCGAGATGGGATCCCATGGCCACGCCCAAACTGTCATGCGCCCTCGGAAACGTGCCTGAGCATTCCTTCATGAGGATCCATCCATTGTGGATGACACTTTGTCATCGGCCCCTGAAGGGTGCCGCTCAAATCGAGATCATGGAATGTGGGCCCTTGATCCGCCGCGATGGTTTTGTCATCATCGCGGCCCGTCAGAATGGTGGAGACTGGCCTATTGAAGGAATCAATCGATGCCCAAGGCACATCTGAAATGCTTGCAGCAAGTCGTGGACCTCCCTACGGCCCCTTTTGTCGAAGACCACGTCATTCGATACATCGAAGCCTTCGCGGCCCGCCGATCGGCGCTTCGAATCCGACGGGATACGTTTGGCAATCTGCTCGTGCGCTATGAGCCGGCTCGGAAATCGAACAGCAGGATCCGACCCATCCTGTTCGCGGCACACATGGATCATCCCGGTTTCGTGGCAACGCGAATGGAGGACACGGCGCACGTTCGGGCCGAGTTTCTCGGCGGCGTGCGGCGACCCTATTTCCGAGATGCGAAGATACAATTTTATTCTGACAAGAGGTGGGTGCCCGCAACGATCGAAAAATTGATCTCGGCCCGCCACAAGAATCCTCGATCGAAGAAGGCGGCATCGAGCGCCCGATCCTTCGCGATCATGGCCCCACCGGAAGCGGTCATCGCGCGGGTCAAGATGCCCGTCGAGTCCGGCAGCCCGGGGATGTGGCGCATCGGCGATTCGACCACCCGAGGCCACCGTCTTCGTGCACGGGTCTGTGACGATTTGGCCGGTCTCGCGGCCATTCTGTGCATGCTCGATACGGTTTGCCGAAAAAAATCACAGACAGCCACCTACGCGTTTTTCACGCGTGCGGAAGAGGTGGGCTTTGCCGGAGCACTGGCGGCGGTGGCGCAACGAACGGTGCCGCGGCGAGCACTGGTGGTCGCCGTGGAAAACAGCAGCGTCATTCCGGGCGTCACCCTCGGCGCGGGTCCGGTGCTTCGTGTCGGCGACAAGGCGACCGTCTTTACTCCCGAGGTGACGGCCTATTGCCAGGTCGTCGCCGAACAACTGTCGAAGAAGGACAAGGCGTTTCGGTTTCAGCGGAAGCTGATGGACGGGGGTACCTGCGAGTCGACGGCGTATTGCCATTATGGCTACGACGCGACCGGTATCTGCCTGCCGCTCGTCAACTATCACAACATGGACACAGCGCGAAAAAAAATCGCCGCCGAATCGATCGATGTGCGGGATTATCTGAATCTTGTTCGATGGTTCGTCGCGCTGGCGGAAGCCCCGGCCACATTGGCCTTCGACGGCACTCATCCGGGGCTTGGAAAACGATTGGACAGCCTGTTGAACAAGCATCGAGATCGGTTGATTCGGACGGCACGATGACGATCAGGCCCGCTCGCCCAGGATCGGTTGAAGCTCTGCCAGTCGCTGATCGACCAGGGTTCTGGATCGAGCTTCGAGTGTCACTCGGAGCAATCGTTGGCCGGGATAGGGCCGGACGTTGACCCACCAATCCGGATAGCGAACTGTCAGGCCGTCGTGCTCTTCGATCAGCGCGGCCTGGTGAGCGGCCATGACCTGGTTCAGGACTCGTTCTGGATCGGTGCAGTGATAGCGCAGATCGCCGGATGTGCTGTATCGCTGAAGAGGGCGGATCAGTTCGCTGAGTTTACGACCGGATGTGTTCAAGAGGTTGATCATATGAACGAACGCAAGGATCCCTGATTCGTTGAAGCTGCTGTCACGGAAAAAGAAGCGCCCCGCAAGGTCGCCGCCCAGAATCGCGTCCCGTTCAGACATGGTTTTCTTGATATGGGCACTGCTGTTTCGTTCGCGAATCGGAATACCGCCGGCACGGATGATCTCCTCCTCGACCGCGGCGCTGAAACGGTGGTCATAGACGATTGTCGCGCCTTGTTGCCGATGGAGGAACACCCGGGAGAGCAGGGCGAGGACAAAATCCGGCCGAAGTGTTCGTGCCTTATCATCGACAAACGTGCAATGTTCACCGCTGCTGTCGAAACAAATGCCGAAATCCGCCGATTCTTCCTTGACCTGCGATCTGAGCATTCGCGTGTTTTTGGCGGCGGATGGATCGGGCGGGTGCGCGAATTCACCCTTGTGATCGAAATGGAGTCGGCTGATGCGAAGATTGCGGATCCCCTTGAACACAACGGGAAACCAGCGGCCGGCGGCGCCGTTCGAGGCATCGACGACAATTCGAACGGGACGAGGCAGCCGCTTGTTGCTGATCAGAAAGTCGCGCACAAATGTTGCGTAGTCGTCGGAGAGATCACGGGTGATCAGACGCGACGTCGCACCCGTCTCATGTTGGGGGATGCGGTCGGCAATATCACGAATGCTGCTCAAACCGGTTTCGATCCCAATCGGCGACGCCTTGGCGCCACAGATGCGAATCCCGTTGCATTCGGTAGGCAGACGACCACCGGCGATCTGAAAGCCGCCGCAGGCGCCGAGTTGATTGACGGCAAAATACAACAAGGGCGTGTCGATTATCCCAAGAGAAACTACGTCCGTTCCCGTGGATCGGATTCCGGTGATAAGGGCCTGCTCGAGAGCCGCACTGTGTTGACGTGTGTCTCGACCGACGACGACGGCTCGGGTATCCGGATCGGCCCGGTCATAGCCTCGAAGTTTGGACCTGAGAAAGTGAGCCGCGGCATGACCGATGCGCCAGGCAACGTCTTCGGAGAGTGGGACGGGGGTGGTGCCGCTGATGTTCGAGGCATGAAAGAGGGAGGCCACGTCGGATGTGGATCTGGATCGATCCTCACGCGGATGCACCACCGCAGTCACACCCAATTCTGCATCTGGAGCACGCGAGGACGCACCCGTCGTGGCGGCGCGGTCCGTCTCATCGTCATTGAATTGACAACCGCGACACTTGGGATAATGAGACCGTCTTCGGCCCTGACATATGGCATTGGAAATGCGAACCCGCTCTTCGCCCGGGCAGTACTTGAAGTAATCCGAGGTCGCCTGACTCTGAATCATAACACCCTATCGTAATGGCCAAAAACCATCCTTGCCAGCCTCTCTACCAGGCAGCGGTTCACTTGGGGGAGCATCGGCGTCCCGCCGGTGCGAATTCGACCTTCTCAATAACGCACCGGCATGAGGTCAATGCTCCCAGAATAAAAATGAACCACCACCTGCTCCCGATCAACAGGTTCGATGACCCCGTCAATTCAAGCGACTTGTGTGCTGGCGGCAGGATGGGCCATCTGGCCGATTTCTAATAGCCCGGATCAGCCAATGCGGGCCGTGATATTAACCCCGATCGAGCATCCATTTCCGGCCTTCCAGGCACACCGGGATGGCTCCGAACAAGTCATACCCGCTGTGTCGTGGACCTCTGGATCTTGGCGGACAGATCGCGTCGATTGCGGGGTGATGCACAAGGCTGTACCATGTCCGGTTGGTCTC
>JBHHUV010000115.1:0-7932 GCA_046754005.1 Phycisphaerae bacterium
CTCTTTTTTGACTAGCGCGGACTTCGTCTTTGGGGGGAACATGTGATCGAGGTAGGCGACGTCGGGGTATTGATCGGGGGGCCATTGTTTGATCACCTCCCGGGCGTCGCCGATGTGAAGGTGGAATCTGTTTTTAAGCCATTCGTGTAATTCCGGATCGCGGGCGGCGCGGTTTAGGCCATCCCGCAGGAGGGTGGCGACGATCGGAGAGCGTTCGATCGCGTGGACTACGCAGCCGTTGTCGGCGAGGAGGAAGGCATCGCGTCCGAGACCGCAGGTGGCGTCGAGGACGAACGGGGCCGATCCGCGGCGCATGCCCACGGCCTGAAAGAGCAGGCCAAATCGGTTGACGCGGCGATTGTAGCCCGCGGCGCCACCGATGAAATCCACATATATCGGACTCGGTGCAGGGGGTCGGATGTCGCGCAGCTCGACACGATGAGGGGTGACTACGAGCAACAGGTCGTAGCCGGTATGGGGGCCGCGCGCGATCGGGAGCGCGAGATCATGTGCGATTTCTTTTGCCCTCGCCTGTGTTCGGGTATCGTCGCCACCGGGTTGGACGGCGATGGTGGGTTCGGGCGAATGTTGCGTTGGCTCGGCTGATTTTGTTTTCGATTCGCGCGTGGGCATGAGATCAATCTGTTGCTTCTGATGCAGCGGCAGTGTGTCAGCCTGCCTCGATATCGTAACAGTATCGACAACCAGGAACGAACAGGCTCGATTGCTTATCCTATCGGACGAATGGACTGTAACCAAGATCAACGGGACGGGACCGCATTTTGTAGCCGGGCTTTGGGGGGTCTGCGCATTCAGCCTTATGCTCGAACAGACGGCCCATTGCGAAAGGATTACCATGAAGGCAGGTAGGGTTCGGTTCCGGCGGACTTGAATCAAGATTGTTACCGGTCCTGCATGAACTCGGTTCGCAGTCATTGGGCGTTGGCGATATCAAGGAATACGTCATCCAATGCGGCGTGAAAACCGACGAAGAAGTATGAGATAGTAACAGGTGGAAGCGAATAATCTCGCCGAAGAAAAAGAATCTGTCTCATGGGGATATTACATCAGTTGAAAACCATTGCCGCAGAATGTTATAGGGTAGTTTCTAGTGGGTGGCGATGCGATGAATCGTGTGGATCTTATGGTGGGAAGTTCGTCATGATTAGCCGAGCGATCGTTTGGATGTTTGTTCCTCTCGAGAATCCGACGCGGCGAGTCTGCTTTCTTATGAGGTAACATTAGTGAGTTCCGAATCTCAATATGTGCGAACGATCCGCATCAAGGATACCGAGGTCGAAGCCTATCTTGACCGGATGGATAACGAGCAGAAGCGCGATTCAAATGAGAATCGGCAAGGTGAGCGTTACCCCTATCGAGTCAAGGGATGTGTAGTGCACTTACAGGCACAGGGCACGGGCAACTCGATCGCCTACCTGGTTCCCACGCGCAATATCAGTGCCGGGGGCATGTCTTTTCTGCACGGCGGTTTCGTCTATCCGGGCACCCAATGCACGGTGCAACTGATCAGTATGCATGGAAACTGGAAGGACATGGAGGCGGTCGTTGCTCGATGTGAATATATCGAGGCCTCTATCCATGAAGTCGCGTTGAAATTCAAACACGAGATCGATCCAGCGGAATATTCATCCGACGCAGTTAAGATTCGCGTATTACTGGTGGACGACGATCCTTCGGTCACCCGGCTGGCGATGATGCTGCTCAAACAGCTCAACGCCGAAGTGGATCATGCCGAGAACGGGCAGATCGCGCTGGAGTTGGCTCAAGAGGGCATCTATGACGTGATTCTGATGGACATGGAGATGCCCGTTCTTGATGGGTTTGAGACGGTTAAACAACTTCGCGAGAAGGGTTATTCAGGTGTGATCATTGCGGCCACCGCACGGACGCAACCGGCGGACAAGGAGCGCTGTCTCGAAATGGGGTGTGATCGGTTCATTGCCAAGCCCTATCAACGAGAAGTACTCACTGAAATGATCTCATCCCTGAAGCAAGAGCCCTTGATCAGTTCGCTCTCTCAGGACAGTTCAATGACAGCAATGATCGATGCATTTGTGATGGAGCTTCCTCCGAAGCTCCGGAGCATTGAAGAGGTCTTCGCCAAGGAGGACCAGGCTCAATTGGAACGCCTTGCGCGCGGTTTGAAGGGGGAGGCGGGGGGCTATGGGTTCGAGCCGATTTCGGCCGCGGCCGAGCAGGTTGAGAAGGCGGTGATCGAGAAACGCCCGCAGTCTGAAATCAAGAAGAAGATGGATGAATTGGTTAAACTGTGTTGCCTGGCGCGATCATCGGCTCGGTCTTCACGGCCGGGGGCCATGGAAAAAGCCGGGTCCAGTGTATCGCAATAGGGCTATTATTCATCTCATTTCCTTTATCTCACATTAACGGTTGTGACTGATGAGTTTCATGCCGATTCACGATCGTTCGAGCCGGGTTTGTCTGTACCTGGCGCCCGGTTCATCACCGTGCTACACTGATACGGGATTCCCTGCGGTTTGTTTTGATCGCATCGCTTTCAGAATCTTTTCCGGAGTGATGGGCAGGTCCGTTATCCAGACACCGGTAGCATTTGCGATGGCGTGGGCGACGGCACCTAAAACGGGAAGGGTGCTTCCCTCGCCGATTTCCTTGGCGCCGAAGGGGCCTCGGGGTTCGTAGGAATCGACGAGACCGCTGAATATCTCCGGGGCATCCTTGATCGTCATCGTGAGGTATCCGTGCAGGTTGGGATTGAGGATTCGGCCCTTTTCGTCAAACTGAACGTCTTCCATGATGGTTTCGCCGGCGCCCATGACGACGGCCCCTTCCACCTGGCCATGGACCGCCTGGGGGTTGATGGGCGTGCCACAATCGTGGTAGTCGGTGAAGCGTTCGATGTTCACTTTTCCGGTTTCCAGATCGACGGCGACTTCGCAAACGGCGCTGCCAAACGAATAGGCGGGGCTGGTGCCGACGGTGGCGCCCTTGTAATCGCCACCGAGACCGTCGGGGGGTTTGTAGCATCCGGTGCCGACGAGGGGACCGTTGTCGTTGAAGTATTGGCGGGCGACTTCTTCCCAGGGGACGCTGTGGATTGGCGATTGACGATTGTCGATTGACGATTGAGTGTTGGATGGATCGGGGGATTCGTTAACAAAGAACCGGGCGTCGCGGGCGGTTACCTGGGATTCGTCGCAGTTGAGTATGACGGCGGCGTAGGGGCGCATCTTGTCGACGACGGCGGCGCCGGCACGGGACACGGCGTGGCCGCCCATCAGGGTGATGCGCGAGGAATAGGCACCGAGGTCTATGGGGGAGATATCGCTGTCGCCGCTGCGCATTCGGATGCGCGTGGCGGGGATGCCAAGGGCCTCGGCGCACATCTGAACGAGGACGGTGTCGCTGCCCTGGCCAATGTCGGCTGCGCCGATCATGAGGACGACGGCTGTGCCGTCTTCGCTGACCTTCACGATCGCGTTGGAATGGGGAAAGATGGATCGTTTTTGGAAGTGTTCTCGGGGTTTTTCGTGCGAAAGTTGAACCTGGCCGCGGTAGATGCAGTAGCCGGCGCCGGAGACGAAGCCACCCGCGCCGACGCCGATGCCTCGGCGGATGGAGGGGGGCACGGGCTGAAGCCCGCTGGCCGGGGGCGCTCCTTGTGTGTGGACGTTTTCGGGGATTGAACGGCCGCACGGGCTGAAGCCCGCGGCTCTTCCGCATGGGTCCGGGGATCGTTGATATTTTTCGTTCCAGCCTGACTTGTCGCGTACGGCGTCGAGCGTGGCGAGGAATTCGCAGCTTCCGATGTCGAGATCGTTGACGGTTCGGGTGTTGGCGGTCATAGCGTTTCGACGGCGGATTTCGATCGGATCCATGCCGAGATCCTCCGCCACCATATTGAGCAGGCATTCGAATGCGAAGCGCGGCTGCGGGACGCCGTGGCCGCGCATGGCCCCGCAGGCGGGCTTGTTGGTCATCACGCGGTAGCCGTCGTACTTGTAGTTGGGTATTACATAGAGCGTGGGGATCATGCTGCCGGCGTAGTAGGCGGTGGCCACGCCAAAGGACGAGTAGGCCCCGCCGTCGAGGTGGATGGTGCTTTGGAAGGCCGTGATCTTTCCGTCTCGATCGACGCCGAGCTTGAAGTTCATGTGTTGTTTGTGACGGCCTCGGCCGTGGTGAAACATCTCTTCGCGAGAATAGACCATCTTCACGGGCCGACCGGTTCGCTTGCTCAATAATGCCGCGCACAGATCGAGCGGGGTGGTTTCGGCCTTTCCACCGAATCCGCCTCCGACGGCCGGTCGAATGACCCGAATCCGGCCGAGCGGGATGTGCAAGACGTGGGCCATCATGTATTGGACGTAGTGTGGAACCTGCGTAGAGGTGTAGAGCACAAGGGTTCCATCGTGCTCCCACGTGGCGATAGAGGCGTGCGGCTCCAGCGGCGACTGGTAGATATGATTGCCGGTGAAGGATTCCTCTCGAACATGGTAGGATTCGGCGAAGGCCTTTTCGACATTGCCGAAGCCCTGCTCTACGTGTGTATTGATGTTTCGTTTGTAGCGGTCGTGGATCTGGGGTGCCCCTTCCGCCGTCGCCTCGAACGGGTCCAGGACGGTGGGCAGCTCCTCGTATTCGACATCAATCAGGGAGATCGCACGTTCGGCGGTGCGTTCGTCAACCGCGGCGACAACGGCTACCTCGTCCCCGACGTGGCGAACCTTGTCTCGGGCCAGGACATATTCGTCGTATCGTGCTGGAGAGACACCATACATCGTGTCGGGCACGTCTTGCCCGGTGAGGACGGCGATGACCCCCGGGAGGGCTTTGGCTCGAGAGGTATCGATATACTTAATTCGACCATGGGCGATGGGAGAACCGAGGATTTTGGCGTGGAGCATACCGGGCAGATGGATGTCGGCTGTATAAATGGCGCGGCCGGTGGCCTTGTCGGCGGCATCGATGCGGGGAATGGAGACGCCGACCGAAGTGATTTCGGATTGGGTTCCGTCCGATCGAGCGGATGAGTCTTTTTTTGCGCAGGTTCCATTGCTTCGATAGTTTTCGCAGCGATTGACTGCGCGAAGGATGCCGGTGTAGCCGGTGCAGCGGCAGAGATTGCCGGCGAGGGCGTCCTTGATCTCATCGGTGTTGGGACTGGGATTACGTTCGAGGAGGGCGGAGGCCGACAGCACCATGCCCGGCGTGCAGAAACCACATTGGATGGCGCCCTCGTGAACGAAGGCCTTTTGGATCGGCGCGAGTTCGCCATTGTTTGCGATGCCCTCTATGGTGGTGATGGTCTTGTGCTCTGCTTCGGCGGCGAGCATAAGACAGCTGTTGACCGGTCGGCCGTCAATGAGCACCGTGCAGGCGCCGCAGTCGCCGACATTACACCCCTTTTTGGTGCCGGTGAGCCTGAGCGAGTCGCGCAGCACATCGAGCAATGTTGCGCCGGGATCGCAGGCAGTGTTGTAGATCCGGCCGTTGATGTTGAGTGATCGGCTGGTGCTCATGATCCTTTCTCCCGCTCGAGTGAGGCTTGGTACGAAGCGCCGGCTCTTTCGCCGGCGGCAGTGACGGCCCGGCGCGTGAGGATGTCGACGATCTCCCGTCGGTAGTCGGCCGACCCACGAACATCGCTGATCGGATCGGCGGCGCGGGTCGTCTCGGCGGCCGTTTTGTCGAGGATGTCATCCGTGATCCTTTCGCCGATCAGGCAATCGGCGGCGGCGGGCACACATTTCGGAGTCGGCGAGACCGCTCCGAGCGCAATCCGGGCCTCGTGCACTAATTTGTCATCGTTCATACGGAACCCCGCGGCAACGCCGGCGACGGCGATGGCGTTTCCGGCGCGGAGTGCGAAACGTGCATAGGCGGCGCCGAAACGGGCGGGAGGTCTGGGTACGACGATCGCGGTGAGGACTTCATCATCACGCCGGAAGGTTTGACGCGGCCCGGCGAAAAAAGAATCGAGCGGCACGGATCGTTCACCTGCGGGTGACCACAATTCGACGGATGCATTCATCACCATCAGGATCGGGGGCAGGTCGGCGCATGGGACGGCACTGGCCAGGTTGCCGCCCACGGTGGCCATGTTGCGAACCTGGGCGGCGGCCATTTGGGAGGCGGCATCGAGGATCGGGGCAAAGTGGTCGTGGATGATCGGTGAGCGACAGAGTTCCGTGATGGTGGTCAGTGCCCCGATTCGAAGCGATCCGTCGGTTCGCTCGATTCCTCGAAGTCCGTCAACCCGATTGATCGAGACCAGGTGGTCCGCCTGGATCCGTCTGGTTTTCAGGTCGACGAGAAGATCGGTACCGCCCGCGAGAAGACGGGCGTCATCGCCATAGTGAACCAGAAGGCCGGACGCCTCTTTCAGGGTTTTGACCTCATGCAGTTGAATGTTCGGAAGATACACGCAGGCCTCCTACTGTTTGCCGTTCGTGACGAGAACGCCGCTGAGGAACTGGGTCACGATCTGGTGGGCGAGGGCGCCGGGCGATCGATCCCGTTTGGGGTTGTACCATCGATAAAGCCAATTGAGCATGCCGAACAGGGACATGGTGGCGACGTGTCGATCCATTGTATTTTCGGGGGTCCGCTCGTAGAGGATCTGATCCACGAGTGCCCGGGTGATTTCGTAGTATTCACGTCGGATACGACGGGTTTCTTCGTAGGCTTCGCCGGAGAGCGAGTCGAGTTCGTGGGAGCAGACCTTCAGCGCGTCCATATTGGCCACGAAATAGCCGATGTGGGCCCGTACCATCACGCGCAGTTGTTCGACAGGGTCATCGATGCCATGAATTTTCTCGCGAAGGTTGTTCAGGAGTGAACTGAAGGTTCGGAATTGGATCAGAAAGAGTATTTTCTGTTTGCTCTCGAAGTAGTGATATAAGCCGGCCAGGCTGATCCCGGAGGCCTTGGCGACCGCCCGCATGGAGGCCCTCTCATAGCCGTTTCGGGCGAAGAGCGTGGTGGCGGCCAGCAGGATCCCGTTGAGTCGGTCGTCGTAAGTGGTTCGTGTAACGGAGGTTCGATCGGATGTCGGGCTCGGATCGAACACTTGTTCTGCTTTAACGGAATCCATCTTTCATTTATTCTCTGAAACCGGACATTTGATCGGTTTACTATGGCCGATGAGTAGTTCCATGTCAAGTCAATAATCCCGAAAAAGTACTTGACATCCAGATTTAATTCACCATAATCAGACCAATATGTCTCCGATATACTATTGAGGATATGGAATTGTTGGTTTTATTTCGTGCGAACGTTCGTTCGATATATTGTCGACCGGCTGACTCAGGATAATCGTTTTGCGTGTCCCTTCCTGATGCAGAAATCCGCGTATTGGCGGTAAGTGCCTGAGCTTGTAGGTCTGTTCAATCTGAATGGAGGCTTTACGCATGTCCGCGTTTGAGTCACGAGAAGCAGACGAATTCGAATTCCGCGATATCCATTACGAGAAGGATGGCTGGATCGCCCGGATCACGCTCAACCGGCCCCACAACTACAACGCCTACAGCACGGCCGCCTTGCAGGAGTTGGCCGCCGCTTTTCAGGATGCGTCATGGGATGACCGGGTGGCCGTGGTTGTCTTTACCGGCGCGGGCCAGAGTGCCTTTAGCACAGGAGGGGATGTCAAGGAATATCAGAGAGAGTACACCCAAAGGCCTCGCGACTACTGGAAGTACATGTGCTGCTTCAAGTCGTACATCGAGTCGATCACCAACTGTTCCAAACCGGTCATCGCCCGGCTGAACGGCATGGCGGTCGGCGGGGGCAACGAGAGCCAACTCGCCTGCGATCTGGCGGTCATGGGGGAGCATGCCTTCATCGCGCAGGTCGGAACGAATGTCGGCTCCGTCGCCTGCGGCGGATCGACACAGTGGCTTCCTCTGCATGTCGGCGATCGCAAGGCCCGGGGTA
>JBHHUV010000116.1:0-7919 GCA_046754005.1 Phycisphaerae bacterium
ACAAGACCTTCTGCATCCCCCACGGCGGCGGCGGTCCGGGGATGGGGCCGATCTGCGCGGCGGCCCATCTCGCGGCCTTTCTGCCGGGCCATCCGATGGCCCACGCCGACGCGGACGCCGATGCGAAGTCCGTCGGGCCGGTCTCGGCGACACCCTATGGCAGCGCGAGCGTCCTGCCGATTTCCTGGATGTACATCGGAATGATGGGGGGTGACGGCCTGGCCCGCGCGTCACAGGTCGCGATCCTGAACGCCAACTACATGGCCAAACGGCTCGAAGATCACTATCCGGTTCTGTTCACCGGCGCCAATGGCCGCGTCGCCCACGAGTTCATTCTCGACTGCCGTTCGTTTGGCAAGTCCACCGGTGTCCAGATCGACGACATTGCCAAGCGGTTGATGGACTATGGTTTTCACGCGCCGACGATGTCCTGGCCTGTCGCGGGTACGCTCATGATCGAGCCGACCGAGAGTGAGTTCCGAGGAGAGCTGGATCGGTTCTGCGACGCGATGATCTCGATTCGCGAGGAGATTCGATCGATCGA
Organism: Phycisphaerae bacterium; assembly: GCA_046754005.1. Lineage (GTDB taxonomy): Bacteria > Planctomycetota > Phycisphaerae > UBA1845 > UTPLA1 > CAYXGR01. The sequence goes on from JBHHUV010000116.1 coordinate 545, forward strand.
GGAAGGGAAGGCCGACCGGTCCGACAACCCCCTCAAGGGCGCCCCCCACACGGCCGAGGCGATTGCCGCAGACGACTGGCCGCACCCCTATTCACGCGATGAGGCGGCCTATCCGGCCCCGTGGCTGCGCGAGCACAAGTTCTGGCCCGCCGTCGCCCGGATCGACAACGTCTGGGGCGACCGCCACCTCTTCTGCAACTGCCCCCCCGCCGATTGGGAACCGTCTTAACAACGGGTAGGATGGGTCATCAGACCCATCTGTTGATCACCCGCCGGGTGGCAGTGGTGAGCATGTGTAGGGTGGGCATTGCCCACCACTTGTTTCTGAAAGGGCGATACAACCAAGGTGAATCGAAAAGATTGAGAATCAGTCGCCCGGTTTGGAAAAGGCCGCACGAGGCCGGGCACATCGATACACCCCACCCGGCGGAACGTTCAACCAGACCATCTGATAGGAGACCGACTCGAAGAGTCGCCTGTAGAAATTGAAATAGTAGTACGGCGCATTGGTGATCTGAATAAACAGCCCGTCCGGCGCCAGCGATTCCCGCAGCCAACGCATCAGTTGAATCTGCGAACGCCTCGACAGGTTCGGTGTCGGCAGGCAACTCAATACGTAGTCCACCTTTTCGATCCCGACCTTGGAGAGCGGATCGGCCACGTCGGTCGCATCGCCCTCGATCAGCATCGCATCCGGAAAGCGCCGCCGGAGGATCCGGCAGAAGTCCGGATCGTTCTCCACGGTCGCGAAGCGATGGTGCGGTCGCAGACGATCGACCACCTGCTCCGTCATGACGCCGGTGCCGCCACCCAGCTCGACGAGGGTCGATGGGCGGTCAAAATCAACATGCCCCAGAACCGTCTGGATCAAATACCGGCTGCTGGGAACGATCGAGGAGATCTGCAGGCCTTTATTCAGGAACTTCTCGAAAAACAGCACGCGATCCGAAATCCGGGGCGCACGCAATTCGACCGATGATTCCAGCAGGCTCGACTCGGCCACGCCCGCATTCGAACTATTTTGTGTCACGAATTCTCCAATCATTGAAGCGGGTTGGGTGCGATTCACGCGTCCACAGCCAGCGATTCGACGACCCTCAAGCGTGTACCGCAGTCTTGTTTGGACCACCTGCCAGTGATCGATTCCCATAATCCGGAGAACCGGACACGCCGTTCACGTAACCGGCGCGGCCATCATAGCAACGACGACAACCGATGCAACAGTCACGCTTTACCATCCAGGATTGATCAGAGATCAGGTTTGGGGATGTGTTCAACCCGACATCATTGCGGGTGGGGATGTTAAAAATACCGTGTGCTTCCGGTGAATCATACGGATGCCGAGCGTCCGGCTGATCCGTGGGCCCGGAACCTTCGATTCACACCCCGAAAAGGACCGATAAAATGTGCCTGAACGAATGCCACACCATTCGTGCGAACATTGATATAACTGACTGATAATAAAAGAATTATATCCGTTTCTGACCCGGAGTGGCCGGACAATGCGGACATTCGAAAAACCGATCAAGCACCCGAGATCGAGCCCATGCTCGACATCAAATCACAGAATGGATCAGGGGTTTCTCGCATACCGATCCGCTCCGGATCCGGTCCAGAGCCGATTGGTCGCGACCGCACTGTTCTCCGATTCAACCGGCACAACCACCGAATCCGGCCCGATTTCGTAGCCCAGGGCCGACAGCGTCATCGCCTCCGCGTGACCGTCCACGAAACTGACGACGGCCTTTCCCAGGTGCCGCGCCTCGGCCGGTGAATGGGAAATCGGCCCGTCCGACGGACCGGGACCAAATCGCGTCGCATGGCGTTCAAAGGCCAGTCGTGGCGGATCAAGCGCGTACGAATGCCGGCCGTGGTCCGGATCGGCGCCCCGGCTGTCGGCCACGAGCACCGTCTGAGCAGGCGAACCGATTTCGTTCTCCGAGACCGGAAAGTGATCGTATGCATTCGGTGATGAATCCCGCCGCGAGTTTCCCAGGTATTGGTAGTTATAGCCGTACGCACCATTGCGGATGTCCCGGGCGTACGGACCGGAGGCCAGCGAGGGACAGAGAAAGTACGCGTTGGTCATCGTCCGCGAAACGGAATCTCCCCAGGGAGCGTCAGAATCCATCGGCGGGGTGATGACCGGCCCAAGGTCGGCGGCGAGAAACCACTGCCAGCGGGGCTTTTGACGGCCGAACGCGTTGATATACGTGGCTCCGTCCGCCTGTTGTTTCAATCGAAAGGGGGCGAACCTGCCTTCGGATCGTTCGAGATAGAGTATCGACGCGGTCTCGATGCGGCGGAGATTGGCCAGGCATCGGGTGGATTGGGCCGTCCGGCGGGCCGCGCCGAGACCGGGCAGGATGATGGCGATCAGCGAGGAGATGACTCCCAGAACCACGAGAAGTTCGATGAGGGTGAATGCATTGAAGGTAGCTCGATTCGTGGTGCCGTTTATGCGAAAGGGGGGGTACCAGTCCATGGATAGGGTGTCTCCTTATCTTCTCCCCCACTTCAACCATGAAGCCATTATTTGGAGGATCCTCAGCCGGATCGCCTCGTGCGATTGACCGATGGGCCACGTTCGGAGTATATTGAGACTCAATCTCAATTAGGTCAAGTGGAAATCTGATTGGATTTGCCAAAATTTGTAGCCTCTCTGGGGGGCAATCTGTTTGAATGGGCACAACAAGCCATTGACGGGGGGTGTTCATTGGATTAAACCACCCTGTTATAGATTAATGGATCGCCACACGCATCAGGCGGTATCGATTCCGATGAAGAGTTGCGGACTTGAATGATCGGATATTGGAACCGGAAGGAGTTTTTGAAAAAATGTCAGGAAATCGTTGGATCCTATGGAGTGTCGTCGCCCTCGCGGGGCTCATGACGGGATGCACCTCGAAGTATGCCGATTTCGGCAACCCCATGAAGGCCGACGTGTCGAAGGTCGTGCCGGTCGCCAAGGTCATCGCCGATTGCGACCGCTATGACGGTCAGACCCTCCGCGTGAAGGGACTTGTCTCGAGCGTCTGTGCGAAAAAGGGGTGTTGGCTGCGTATGAAGGGCGGCGGCGGCGACGAATCCGTATTCGTCAAGTTCACTTGCCCGGTCGAGGGGCGGCTGATCCCGATGGATGCCGTGGGGCACGAGGTGATGGTCGAGGGCACGCTCAAGGTCGAGGAGATCTCGGAGGCCGATGCCCGTCACTATGCCGAGGACTCCGGCAAGCCGGCCACGGTAATCGCATCCATCGTCGGCCCCCAGAAGCAGGTGCGCATGATGGCCCCGGCCGCGCGGGTCTACGATCTGCCCCAATAGCCGGATCCATGCGATGGCGTGAGACGGTTCAACAAAAGCACTGCCAAGCTACGAACCTAATGGGATCGTATCTTGACAGTGCCACCCTCAATAATCACGTGACAAACCTGTTCCACAGCCCTTGGATGGGCGCTCAGTCACCGCCGTCTTCACGCCCGACGCGCGTATCCTTGGTGCGGATCCGCTTGACGAGCTTTCGGAAGCGATCTTCGCCCCGGATGGTCTTGAAGTCGGCGTCATTGACCAGTTGGTCTGCCTCTGCGAACCCGGCCCGGATCGATTTTTCCAGCCAGGAATAGGCCTGATCCTTGTCACCCAGAAGGCAGTGCAGGCAGGCGATGTTGTATAGCGTCCTTGGATCATCCGATCGCATTTTGTGCATCTTCTCGGCGAGTTCCAGGGCCTTTTTGTAATTTGAATTGCGATAGGCCTGGCCCAGTTTGCGATCGAGTTCGCCGAGGCTGGGTTGATCGTCGGTCTTCTTGTTTTCTATTCGCGCGATGGGGTGATTCGCTTTCTCGGATTCCTCCTCATCGGGAATCACAATCGGCGGCTCTTCGCCCGTCTTTTTGTATTCCTTGAGCCACTTCGTCGCCGCATCTATGGCGGGTTTGAAGCCCCATGGTCCGCGCTTGGCCGCGACGGCGAGCCTGCCGTCCTTGCGAATCAGGAACACACGATCGGGCCAGCCGTGGTAGGCCTTCTCCGCCGCGTTGTCCATGTTGTCGATGAGGCAGGGGATCGTCAGCTTTTTGTCCTTGACGAGCTTCTCGGCGACGGCGCAGCGTTCGCCGAAATTTTTGTGCTCGGTGATTCCCAATTCCTTCGCGTAGGGCACGGGCCAACTGTCGTCGCTGGCGTGGGCCTCGCTGATATAGACAATTTGGATTTCGGCGATGTCTTTGTAAGTCTGGTATAATTTCTCCATTGCGCCAACCTGGCGCAAAAAGGGCGGTCACGTGTAGCTGCCGAAGAACAGCAGGACCGGCCGCTTGCCCGCGAACGATTTCAGGTCGACCTTTTTCTTGCTGTCCAACACCTGAAGCTCGAACAGCGGGGCCTTGTCGCCGACCTTCAGCGCGGGCTTGCGCTCTCGCCGGTCCCGTCGGCGCTCACGTCGTTTTTTCGGGGCATCCCCCGGCGCGTGGTCGGCGACGACGGGGGGAAGGCTCCAGCCGAGACAGACCGTCAGCGCGACGGCCGCGCCCAACAAGCGTCGATTCCGCATGGCAATCTCCTTACTTGAAAATGTTCCGTACCACGTTACCCGGCTCGCGGAACGGATTATAACCGGGGGGCGGTCGGTTCGAAAGGGCGTTTCGGGCTGATTTCGATCCATATTGCATTGATAGGGGGGGCGACTTTGCTCAAGGATGTGTGAAAAAATGAATATCTCGGATTCCTCGCCATGGCTAGAATGTTGATATGCCCAGGAAATCGAGAACCCGACGCATCCTGAAGTGGGTGGGGCTGGGGGTGTGCGTGTTGATATTGATCGTATGGTGCCTGAACACGACTGTCTTGCGTAGCGAGTTGCTCTTTGTTGAATACTTTGGCAGAAGTAATTACTTGTGTATATATCAAGGCACTATCGAATGGGTGGTTCCTGACGCCAACCCGGCTGAACGTCGGGGTTGGCAAATAAACGATGTCCCTGGATATCCGTTCGTATCCCGTATGCATCGCGTTGGCTTCTTGTTGCCAGACATAGATCTAGCTCCGAATGGAACCCGCTTCGTCCTCATTCCGCTTTGGCTGCCTTTCCTGTTGGTCGCGCTTCCGACAGGATATCTATTCTGGCGTGATCGTCGCCGTATCCCGCCCGGTCACTTCCAGTCCTGCGGATACAACCTGTTCACGAATGTCAGCGGCATCTGCCCCGAGTGTGGCGAGCCGTGCAAGTCGGATGCCGGTGAGGCGGTACCATGACCGATCGTTCTGGTATGCGGCGCTCGTATCTCGCCGCCGGCGTCTTTGTAGGATTGGCGGTCCTGCATGTCGTACTGACGCGGCTTTGTTGGGCGCGCATCCCGCTTCAGACTGATACGGGGATGTGGGCGTATATCGGCGGGCGCATTCTTGATGGGGCCTTGATCTATCGCGATCTGTGGGAGAGCAAGCCGCCGGGGATCTATTACACCTTTGCCGGGGTTGAATGGCTATTCGGCGGTGGGGCGGTGACCGCCCTTGTCTGGTTGGATGCTGCCGTGTCGCTTGCGGTCTTTGTGGTGGTCTTCCGTCTCGCGCGGCGGTTCGCATCGCCTGCGGCGGCAGGTGGGGCGGTGCTGCTGCTGTCGGGGGTCTTCTGTCATCGGGTGCTGGCGGACTGGGGGGACAACTTGGAGAAGTTTGTCGCTCTGTTCGAGATCCTCGCCTGCGTGCTCGTGACAGGGGCGATTGTGCGCCGGGAGGGGGGGGGATCGGAATTCGACCGGCGGGACGCCGATGGTCCCCATTTGAAAAACAACAACAGCAACAACAAAAACGACCGGCGGGACGCCGATGGTTCCCATTTGAAAAACAACAACAGCAACAACAAAAACGACCGGCGGGACGCCGATGCTCCCCGCGCAACCGGATGGACCTTGATCCGGTTCTTCACGGCCGGTCTCTGCTGTGGGCTGGCGGCGTTGTTCAAACAGACCGGCATCGTCTTTCTGCTGGCGGCCACGATCTATCTCATCTGGGAACGATTCACGCGTGGCTCGGGCGTATCTGTCCGGCGCTCAGTCGCGGCGATCTGGGCCGGGGCGGCGGTCGTCTGGGTGCCGGTCGTCGGCTGGATGCGGGCTGTCGGCGTCTTCGACGAGTTCTATCAACAGGTTGTGCAATACGATCTGACCCGGGCGGCTTCGGGGGATCTGGAACGCACTCGACTGTTGACATGGGAACATTGGCGGCAGGTCGGGCTTCACCTGAAACTCGCGGCGGCCCTCTTGGCGCCGGCGCTGATTGCCGTCATTGGCTGGATGATCACCCGTCGCCAACATCGAACCCGCGAAAACGTGATGGTTGATACGGGGTTCAACACCTGTATGCGGCTTGTGGCGGGCTATTGGGTGTTGGCTACGCTGGTCTATCTTGTCGCGCCGTACGGCTATGGCCACTACCTGTTGCAGGCCGCGCCGGCGGCGGCGGTGCTGGTTGCGTGGGGGATTGACCGAGCGGCGGCGGGGGCGATCGGGCGACCTTGGGCCGTTGCGGGTGCGGCGGCGATGCTGGTGGGGCTTGTGCCGCAGGGTGACCATTTCCGGTTTACGATTCGTGGCGATACGCCGAACCGGGCCTACGCGGCGCAGCGCGGGCGGATGGACCGGCTGGTTGCGCTGCTGGAGGAACATACGCGGCCCGAACAATCCGTGATGCTATGGGATCCGGACTACGCGGCATCCTTTGCCGCGCGTCGGCGGACACCGTTGGAGTGTTCCAACTCGGACGTGATCTTCAAGGGAAAGATCAACCGGCTGAGCCCGTCGATGGATGCGTTGATTGCCCGGCTGGACGCGGACCCGCCGGATGTGATCGTCGATCGAACGCCCGCGCGGGCGTCGCGGGAGGCGGATGGGGAGCCGGTGCTGTTGGCGACGCGGGCGGGGTTTTCGTTGCTGGAGACGCCGGATGATGGGCACCCGATGCGTGAAGGCCGGATGCTCGCGCCGCTGAAGCGCTGGGTGCGGCTGCACTACGGCGGTCAGGAGCGGATCGGGGGGTGTACGTTTTTCTATCGGGGCCGGGCGTGGCGGAACTGGCGGGAGGTGCTGCTCCCGGATGGTTGAATCGACTGATCCAAAGGGAATGTCATCGCGACATCGCTGGTTGCGGCTTTCGGGCTTCTGGCGTGCGTGCATTGGCTTGGTGTGCGTGCTGATCGTGCTGGAACTGGCCCACGGCCGCGGCGTCGCCTGGATTCAGTGGGAGGCGGACACGAAGTTCAACCCCGCCCTGCTGGAGGGTTTCACCTGGCATGAGGGTCGACTATCGCTGCCGCATCGGCTTTGGGACACGGCCTATGTTGCCGAGAGGAACCGGGCCTACAACGTCTTTCCGCCCT
>JBHHUV010000117.1:0-7893 GCA_046754005.1 Phycisphaerae bacterium
GGTGCTTCCGCCGGTCATGTCCGTGTTTCACCGTCCCGAAAGCTGAAGTCCCGTTGACTTCATTTAACCCGGATCGCTGTTGCGATCTTATAAACGGGGCCGTCGGGTTCGTGGATTGGTTGTCTATTGTTCCGCTCGTCTCCGGGTTTCAGCAGATGGGTCAGATGACCCATCCTACGGGGCTCCAGGTTTCAACAGACGGGTCCAATGACCCATCCTACAAGGCTACCCAACCGCTCCCTTACGGTCGCGGCTCAGATGGATGGCCAGGCAAACCCACAGGGCGCCTCATGCCACTTTGGCGATTGTCTCGCCCTTTTCCAGTTTATCGATGATCGCCTTGAGGCAGCCGGAGATCCGGCCGCCGGCGTTGAGCTGACCGGCGATCCGTCGGCCGGGCGACATGGCCAGCATGACGATCTCACCTTGTAGCTCGGCCTTGCTCTTGCGGTTCGAGATTGCCTCGATCGAGAGCAGATCGGGTTCGCCCTCGACGAGACCCTCCTTCAGCTCCAGCGTCGGGAACTCCTTCGACAGGCGAATCAACTCCTTGGCCGTATCGACCGGGCTTGTGCCTCCGGATACGAAGGCACACGGACCAGACAGACGGGAGGAGAGCGGTTCGAGAACGGTTCCCGCCAATACCCGCTTGGCCGCGGCATTCTTCACCACGTGAACCTCGACCTGCTTATCGAGTAATTCGCCTCGGAATCGGTTCGCCTCGATACCGCTGAGACCGTGGACGTTGACGACGAGGAGGCTGTCCAGATCGCTGTAGCGCGATTTGAGATCTCGCTCCACCATGGACTTCACTGCACGACTCATGATCCGCTCCGCTTTGAGTACATCCTACATAGTCTTGAGACGCCGCGGCGTCAGCCGTCAGACGACCGGCGAGACGCCGATGCGCCGCATCCGACAAACAACAACAACAACAACAACGACCGGCGGGACGCCGATGCGCCTCGGATTCCTGGATACACGTTTATTGCTGGGCCACTTGTAATTCAACGCCCGGCGACATCGATCCGCTGATGCAGACCTTCTTCACGAAGGTTCCCTTGCTGGTCGTCGGTTTCATCTTTCGTATATGGTTTACGAACGCCACGATGTTTTCCTTCAGATCTTCCACGGGAAAGCTCGCACGACCGACGGCTGCGTGGATGTTCGCCCCCGCGTCGTTGCGGAACTCGATCTTCCCGGCGGCGAATTCCTTGACGGCCGTCTCGACATTGGGTGTGACCGTTCCATTCTTCGGGCTGGGCATCTTGCCCTGCGGGCCGAGCACGCGGCCCAGTCGGCCGACCTTGCCCATCGATCGTGGGTGGGCAATGGCGACATCAAAATCCATCCAACCGTCGCTGATCTTCTTGACGAGGTCATCGATGTCGGCCTCGATGGCGCCGGCGGCCTTTGCCTTTTCGGCGTCCTCGCCGTCGCAAAACGCGATCACGCGCTTGGTCTTGCCGATCCCCTTCGGCAGTGACACGCTTCCGCGGATCATCTGGTCGGCGTGCTTGGGTTCGATCCCCAGGTTCATCACCAGGTTGATCGTCTGATCGAACTTGGTGTCGGAGGCGATGTCCTTGAGCAGCTTGACGCCTTCGTCCAGGGTGTGCTTCTTGTTGCGATCGACCTTTTCGAGATTCGCCCTATGTCGGCGACTCGTTTTTCGCATCGGTCGGCCCCGGTTCCTTCGACCGGCGGTTGGCGCGGGGGACTTTTCTTCTTTTTTCTTCTCTGCCTTTTGTTTTGCCACGGGATAATCCTTTTTTAGTTCGACACGAATGTCTGCCACGATTGGAGGCTCGTGGTCGAGCCTGTTTTTAAGTCATTCGCACGGGCGGGACGCCGATGCTCCCCACCCATGAGTCCCCACTCCGCGTGGTGTGCAATCCGAGTGGTCCGCAGTCCGGGGTCAATCCTCGATCTCAATCCCCATGTTCCGGGCCGTTCCCGCGATGATCCGCTTGGCTGAATCCATCGAGAAACAGTTCAAGTCGGCCATCTTGGTCTTGCAGATTTCCTCGATCTGGGCCTGGGTTACGGTGCCGACCTTGTCGCGGTTCGGTACGCCGGAACCCTTCTCGATCTTGGCCGCATCCTTCAACAACACCGCCGCAGGGGGGCTCTTGACGATAAAATTGAACGACTTGTCGGCATAGACACTAACGACCGCCGTGACCGGCATGCCATTCAACTGCTTCGTCCGATCGTTAAATTGCTGGACGAACTGTCCGGGGTTGACGCCGTGCTGGCCGCAGGCCGGACCGATCGGCGGGGCCGGCGTCGCCTGGCCGCCGGGGCCTTGAACCTTGAACACCGCTGTGGGGACTTTTTTCTTCTTTGCCACGTCTCGTTCGCCTCAATTCCTGGGTGGGCCGCCAACCGAACGACGATCCGCATACCCATCTATGCAACCCGCTTGATCAGATCAGCCCACAATTGTCTTTGCGTCAGGTCAACTCGATCTGCCAGTATTCCAACTCAATGGGCGTCGGCCGGCCGAAGATCGAGACGATGACGCGGACCTGGCCCTTGTCGGGCATGACCTCGTCGATCTCGCCCTCGAAGTTCTCGAAGGGGCCTTCCTTGACCTTGATGGCGTCGCCCTTTTTCATGCCGGCCATGCCCGCCAGCGTCGGCTGCTCGGCCGATTTCTCGACGACCGCCAGCATCTTCTCGACGTCGTGCGGTTTCATCGCCGTCGGCTTGCCGTCGGAGCCGATGAAATCGCCGACGCTCATGGTTTCCTTGATCAGGAACCAGATATCCTCGGGGATGCTGCCATCTTCCTCGGTGGCCATCTCCACAAAGACATAGCCGGGATAGAGCTTCCGGTTGAAGACCTTCGCAATGCGACCTCGCATTCGCTTTTCACGCTGGGAGGGCACCAGAATCCGGCCGATCCGATCGTCCAGATGCTCGACCGTGACTTTGCGCTTCAGGGCTGTGCAGACCTGGTCCTCGCGATTGCTGGCCACGCGAAGCACGTACCAGAGCATGGGCGCCTCGGCGCCGGCGGCTGGGGTTGGAGCCGAAGTCACGCCGGCAGGCGGTGCGGGTGGTTCCTCCTCATCGGGTGTTTCCGAGAGGACCGGATCGCTTTCCTCGACGGGGAATTCCGCGGGAGTACTGTCCGGGAGTTCGGATTCATCGATCGCTTCACGCGGCTCGGATGCGGCTGCCTCGCCCTCCCGGGCGCCCGCCAGCTCGATTCCATCGCTGTCAGAGTTCGCGGACATCAGAACATTTCCTTGATCGTGTCGATGAACGACGCGCCCTTCAGAACGCCAATGTAAGTGAAGAATCCCATAAAGAAAATGTCCACCACGAACAACAGGATGGACAGGCTGGCCAGGACGAAAATGACCACCTTGGTCGAGCCGATGATTTCCTTGCGGCTGGTCCAGTTGACCTTTTTCATCTCGCCTTCGGTGGCGATCAGAAAATCGCAGACCTTTTTGTTCAAACCGAGAAGCCAGTAGGCCAACAGACCGAATGCGGCGATCACCACGACCGCCACCACCACCTGAACGACCTGGCCATACTCGCCGAAATCCGGAATCGCCAGCTTCTGGTACAGGAAGTAGGCGAACCAGCAGACCAGAGCACCGACCCCTACAGCGGTCCAGAGCCGAGTGTTCTGACCCTGACCGGGTTTGTATACCTCAAAGAAGCCGCCGCGATCACCGCTGCCGCCCCCGCCACCACCACCACCACCGCCGAAGCTACCCGGTGGTTTCGATCCGGACGACTTACTCGACGATTCGAAAGACGGCCGTTTGCCCTCCCCGCGTCGCGTCGTCTTGGACACGCGATCCTCCTTGTCCGCAACTGCGGCAGACGAGCCGGGCTTGCTTAATCCATCTTTGGCTTTATTCCATTGTTTGGCCATCGATCACCTTGATACCGCCGCCATCGGCGAAGCCGTCCCGCCGGACGGGCCATCAACAGGAGCGGAGGGACTTGAACCCCCAACCGCCGGTTTTGGAAACCGGTGCTCTGCCAATTGAGCTACGCTCCTTCCGAAATCCGCCGGGAACCCGTGTCATCGGCCATTGATGCGCCGTGCCACCCGATCCCCACCGGCCCAGGAAACAACGAATCTCATTCTCCGCCGCAACAAAACACGCGCGGGCGTCATTTCCGCTTGATCTTATGCATCGTGTGTCTGCGGTCGTGCTTGCAGAACTTTTTCAGGCCTTCCTTGAGACCATCGGGGATCCCGGTCTTGGTATTGACTTCGGTACGATAGTTCAGATTGTCACACGTCTTGCACTGGAGCCAGACATGTTCGCGTTTGCTTGCCTTTGCCATCTCGAATGCCGCCCCCGTAAAGGCGCCTCAATAAACCGACCGAGCCATCCTGGAAACTAGTAACTCGTAACCCAACTGTGGTACCGGTTTTCAACCGGTACGAAAAATGCTCGTTATCGTTATTCAAGCACCTTCGTCACGACGCCCGATCCAACCGTCCGGCCGCCTTCGCGAACCGCGAAGCGAACGCCCTCTTCCAGCGCGACCGGCGCGACCAGCGCCACCTCGAGCGTGACATTGTCGCCGGGCATGCACATCTCGGCGCCACCGAGCAGCTTCAGGCTGCCGGTCACGTCGGTCGTTCGAACGTACAACTGCGGTCGATAGTTGTTGAAGAAGGGGGTGTGTCGGCCGCCCTCCTCCTTCGTCAAGACATACACCTCGGCCTCGAACTTCGTGTGGGGCGTGATCGAACCCGGCTTGGCGATGACCTGGCCGCGTTCCAGCTTGTCCTTGTCGACACCGCGAAGCAGGAGGCCGACGTTGTCGCCAGCCTGACCTTCGTCCAGGGTTTTGTTGAACATCTCGACACCGGTACAGGTGGTCTTGGATGATTCCTTGGTCAGACCGACGATCTCGACCTCGTCGCCGATGCGGACGATGCCGCGCTCGATCCGACCGGTGCCGACCGTTCCGCGACCCTTGATGCTGAAGACATCCTCGACCGGCATCAGGAAGGGCTTGTCCGACTCGCGCTTGGGCTCGGGGATGTTGGCGTCCAGTGCATCCATCAACTCTTGAATGCACTTGGTCGCCTCGGGATCGTCCGGCTTCTCGAGGGCCAGATTGGCCTGGCCGCGAATGATCGGAATATCATCGCCGGGGAAATCATATTTTTTCAGAAGATCGCGAACCTCTTCCTCTACGAGATCCAGCAACTCGGGATCGTCGAGCAGGTCTATCTTGTTGAGGAACACCACGAGCGAGGGCACGTTGACCTGGCGAGCCAACAGGACGTGCTCCCGCGTCTGGGGCATCGGCCCATCGGCAGCACTGACCACCAGGATCGCTCCGTCCATCTGGGCCGCGCCGGTGATCATGTTCTTCACATAATCGGCATGGCCCGGGCAGTCGACGTGGGCGTAGTGACGTTTCTCCGACTCGTACTCCACGTGCGACGTGGCGATGGTCAGGATCTTCGTCGGATCACGACGTCCGTCTTTTTCAGACGCCTTTGCCACCTCGTCGTAAGCCTTGAACTTCGCCAGTCCCTTGCTCGCTTGAACCGCGGTGATCGCTGCCGTCAACGTGGTCTTGCCGTGGTCCACGTGACCGATGGTGCCGACGTTCACATGGGGTTTCGTTCTTTCAAATTTTTCCTTGGCCATTTTCAGCGATTCCTCCGCGCGTCGGGTCGATTCTCTTTATCGACCTCTTGTTAATCCTTCCTCATCTGTCTTTTCTGATGGCGAACCACAACTTTCCCACCGGGCCCCATTTACGACCGCGGCGGTTCGCTCCATCCCGTGATCAATCCAGTGTATCGAAGCCGGACGGCATTGCAATCAGCCGAAGTGCGGATCCGCCGTTCCACTTTTCTTACGAAACGCCGACCAAACGACGGTTTCGCGGCTTCCGGATGCTCCGCCGTACTCGCGCAAACGGGAGTACCCGAAAGCTGCTGACGGGACTCGAACCCGTGACCTCGTCCTTACCAAGGACGCGCTCTACCAACTGAGCTACAGCAGCGCCCACAAGCACGCCCGTGAGTCCGGTTACTCACCCCGTCTCTGCACCAACAGGCCCCCAAAAGAGCCCTCCCGGTCACAGATAAGACACGCAAGTATAAGCCCATTTCCAAATGAGTCAAACGCATTTTCACGACGATCCCCTCGGATCACACGGAAGAACGTCGCGTAACCAATATATTTGTATCTACCGTATATACAGTAGGTTACGGACATTACGAAGCCGATGCCGATCAGGGTTGATGGGCCGGTCCCGGCGATCGAAGATCGAACACCACCTTTCCCTCGAGTGACATCCGACGAAACCGCCCCAGCGGACCTCGCCACGCAGGCTCGAATAAATCCGCATCTCGACTCGGGATCACGAAGACCGCGAACGATCCGGCCTGATCGGCCACACGCTCGAAATCACGTTCAACCCCCAGTCGCCGATCGAGGTAGTATGCGATCTGCGGGGGAACGATGTTTCGAAACCGATAGCCCCCGCGTAACTCGATCCGAATGGGATTCCGAAAGAGCAGGACGCGATCCCCCCCCGCCGTCATCTCCCGGATGCGTCGCCAGTCCTCTACCGCCGCGGGGGGAAAGGCCGTCCGGGCGAAATATTCCCGTGTACCCCGGCTCTCAAATACAACCGTAATAATCAGAGCCAGGCCGGCGACGATCGTGGCCGCCTTTGCCGACTTCGGCTTCAGGCCATCCCACAAGGCGATCATTCCACGCGCCGAAAACAGCGCCGCGGCCGGACCCAGGTAGAACAACCAGTAGTGATGCCGCTCGTACTGCCGTCGAAACACAGCCACCCACAACAGGCCGGTCAGAAATATCATCCAGAGGCCCCGGCGCGCGGCGGCGGACTCGCTTTCGGAGACCGCCCCACCCTCTTCACCTCGATTTGGTGTGTCCGGCGGATTAGATGGAGACTCGCGTCTCACTTCGCGCATCGTGATCCACCGCTTGAGGCTCACTACGGCACCGGCTGCCGCCAGCAACGCCACCGGCCCGCCCAGGTTATCGAGGGTATGGAGCCAAACGCCCCCGGGCATCGCCCCGTCCCGAAGCAATGCCCCCCCTTCCTCCTCGACGGAACGGGAGAGAAAAATGGCAATCCAATCCCCCCATCGCCCATCCAGACCTGCATAAACTACATACGTCATCATTCCAGAAATCGCCGTCGCTGAACAAGCCAGCACCCCCGCAAACAGATGCCGCGGGAGCGCCTTGGAGCGATAGTCCCGGGCCGCCGACAGGCAAAATATGCCGGCGAACAAAACGACCGACCAATCCACAAAGACGCCGAGAATGAGAAACAACGCCCATGCCGCCATCGCCGTGGAGCGAACCGAGGGCGATGCCTTTGCATCCCGCATCAGGGATCCCGTCGCGGTCATCCCCAACATGCACATCAGGCAGACGGCCTCATGATCGACCATCCGCCCGAAATAGACCGCCATAGGCATCACGCCGTAGATTGCTCCGGTCAGGATCGCGGTTGACAACCCGTAGCCCCGGGATACCAGCCACATCAACATGGCCAACGACGCCAACGACGCGCCAATCGGCAGCATCCGGGCCGAAGCCTCTGATTCGCCAAACAGCCGAAACCACCCCGCCAGTAGCCAGACAAGCCCCGGTGGATGCGTGGCGTAGATCGACCGCTCCTCCTGGGAAGGCGTCTTCGCCCCCACGGCGACGAGCGGCATCCCATGGTGAACCGACGCCGGATAACGCAGATAGTTGCGTGCCAACTGGGAGAAAAAGGCGCCGTTCCAGTCGTGCATGCCCACCCACGGCTCGGACAAGTCGCATGTCAGACCGGCCGCATGAACCCCCAGAAGCAGCACAATCCACAATCCCAGGCCTCGCTTCATCAAAAAATCACCCG
>JBHHUV010000118.1:0-7853 GCA_046754005.1 Phycisphaerae bacterium
CCCGCGCGATCAGTCGCGCCATGATCGCATTGGGATACCCGGTCGTCCGGGCCATCGAATGATGCCCCGTCGCGGTGTCGGTCTCATCGTACAAGTCATATTGGTAGCGGAGCCGTTGATTGTCTTTCTTTCCCTTGACGATCACTCGGAGGACCGTGAACTCCGGTTCCCCCGGCTCGAGCCGCCATCGGCGGAATAACAATTTGGAAGTCACGTCCAACGGTCGAACCCGGACGCCGTCCACCTCGATTGTCTCTTTATCGAACAACCCCGTCTCTCGAAAGACGCGCATCAGTTCGCAATGACCGGGATAGCGGAGCGTTTTTTCCTTCATGTTGTGGGCCTCGACGGTGTGCAGCAGGCTGCGTAGCCCGTCGGTGTTGAATGCCTCCAGTGTACTGACTTGTGGAAAGTCGATCAGTTCGGGTTCGGACAATGCCGGCTTGAGCACGACTTTACCGTTTTCCATCATCCGCGCCGGGCGGGTGTATTCCTCGAGCACGTCGGACGGGGCGAAGGGGGCCTTGTATTCGTAGGGCCACGTTCGCCGTTTGGGAAGGCCTCCGACGTAGTAAACGATATCCGTCGTCTCGTCGAGCTGCGCGTGGCAGTGGCCGATGATCATGTTGGCGAGTCCGGGGGCGACGCCGCAGTCGTACACCACGGTGATGCCGCGCTCTTTCGCCGATTCGTCCAGCGCACATGGATCTTCGATCATGAAGGAGATGTCGGTGAACGGTTTCCCGCACTCGATGACGGTTTTTAAGGTTTGATAGCCGAATACACTTGGCATCGCCCCGACAACCAGATCGACATCCTCGACGACGCTTCGGACCGAATCCGGCGTGCTCAGGTCTGCCTGGATCGTCTTGATGTTTTTAGCGTCGCGAAGTGTGTCGAGCGAGTCGGGATTGAAATCGGCGACGACGACTTCGAACCCGGCATCTTCCGCCAAATCACGTACCATGACGGCTCCGACCATTCCACAACCCAGTACCACAACCTTTTTCTTCATCAGAATGCTCCTGAGCCGAAAAACGAACAAAATGGGTAGATATGGAATTCTAATGGATTTTCGTAGTTTTAGGATCAGCGAGATAATAACTTCCCGATGGTTGGGGTCACGTTACTGCTGCGGTTGGCCAAGGGCCTTTTCGAAACTGGGAATTTTTTTAATCCGCGAACCTGAGCATAGCACTCGATACTTGGCATGATGTATCACCCTTTCAGGGCTGAGTATCCATTATCGCGAAAACCCAGGGCGGCGCTTCGCTCTGCCCTGGGCTGACATGTATCTGCCCCTTCGGGACGAAAACTGCGGTCGGCAAAGGGCCTTTTCGAAACAGGGAAGTTATTTAACTTGCGATCATTAGAGAGCCCATTACGCACGATTGAGACCGACTTGCGCCGGCGGTATAGTGACGCGGCACCCATACGAAGCCTCCAAAGAGAGACGCGATGCAGGCCCAAACACGACTCCTTGCCGCCTTGTTCGCCCTGGTCACGGTGTTCCTTGCCGGCACGATCGGCTACATGGCCATCGATCAGGTCGGCTTTCGTGCTGCCTCTTACCAGACGCTGATTACCATCTCCACCGTGGGCTATTCGGAGCAATGGGATCTGAGCAGAGGGGCGCACATGTGGACCTCGGCTATTATTGTGTTTGGTATCCTGGTGGTCACGGTGGCGTTCGCCTCGTTGCAGGCTATGATTGTCGGGGGTGAACTTCGCGGCGTACTGGGCAGGCGAAAATTGAAGGATCGAATCGGAAAACTCAGCGGCCATTTCATCGTCTGTGGCTATGGTCGCATGGGCAGCCTCATCAGCCGGGATCTGGGCGGCAAGGGAAAGAAGGTCGTTGTCATCGACCGGGATGAAAAAAGGACAGCGGCGGTTGGGGAGGACGGATTCGATTATGTTCTCGGCGATGCGTCGGACGAAGACATTCTCCGGGAAGCGCGGATCGAACGCGCGGCGGGCCTGGTGACGGTCCTTCGTGGGGACGCGGACAACGTGTTTGTGGCCCTGATCGCCCGTGGGATGCGCCAAGACATGCCGATCATCGCCCGTGGCGAGTATCTGGACTCCGAGTCGAAGCTGAAGCGTGCCGGTGCGACACAGGTGATCTGTCCACAGGCGATCGGAGCGAACCGCGCTGTGAATCTCCTGGCGCGTCCCGCAATTGCGAGCCTGGTGGATATCACGATGGGAGACGAGGAATGGGAGATCGAGGAGGTTCGCGTGCAGCCAGGATCTCGCCTGATGGGCCGATCGTTGCGAGATCTGAACCTGCGTGAGAAGGCCAAGATCATGGTTGTCGCAGTACACAGCGCCGACGGTGAGACGACCATCAATCCCGGCCCGGAGCACAGTATCCAGGCCGACGACGTTATGGTCGTGATCGGTCCGGCCGGCTCCGCCGACACGCTGGCCGATCTGACGAATTGACTCGAGTATCCGGTGAAACCGCGATTGACATATACAGCCGGTTCTCTCGTGTCGGCAGTTCATGAATTTCGAATATTACATCTATCTTGTTGTCTTCATACTCTGGCTGCCGGCCGTCATCCACGGATCGATTGCACTGTGGGGCGGCGTCTCTTTTTATGAATACGTCAACCAAAGCCTGGCCCGCTCGGACGACCTTCGCGATTCCGACGGACGATTTATCTATCAGCCGCGTGTCGCCGTCATCATGCCTTGTTGCGGTGTCGACGACAAACTTGAACAGACGGTCCGAGCCCTGAAACGACAGAACCACGGCGACGTTGAAATCATCTTCACATTCGAATCCGAGCACGATCCCGCCTACCCCGCTGTACAGGGGTGGACTCGTAACTGGCAGATGCCGAAACACACCCTTGTTGTGGCCGGTCGTACGGAACATCGGGCCCAGAAAATCCACAATCTCCTCGCCGCGGTTGAAGTCGTGTCGGATGATCGAGACGTACTCGTCTTTCTCGACTCGGACGCCGTTCCCCACGACGACTGGCTGGGACACCTTGTCGCCCCGTTGAAAGAAGAAACCGTCGGCGCTGCGACCGGTTACCGGTGGTATGTCGCAAACGGCGGACTCGCGGCAGGTGTTCGATGCGCCTGGAACGCGGCCACGGTCTCATACCTGGCGGATGAGCGATCCAACTTCTGCTGGGGCGGCTCCACGGCGATTCGCCGGGATCGCTTCGAGTCCCTCAACATCGCGGGGTATTGGGATCGAGCCCTCTCCGATGACTATCAACTCACCCGGGCCGTTCGGGATGCGGGGTTGAAGATTCGTTTTGTCCCGCAGGCCCTGATCGTCAGCTCAGATCGAACCACCCTTCGGGATTTCTGGAACTTCGCCCGACGGCAGATGATCATCACGCGTGTGTGCGGGCGGACAATCTGGCGATCGGGAGCGCTGCTGTGTTCCCATTTCATGGCCGGCGGCACTGCTGTCGCGGCCTTGGCGATTGTCGGTTGGTTCGGCTGGTTTGGCTCAAGGACGGCCACGGTCGTCGCCTTCGCCGGCTGGGCAGTCATCATGATCCTGGCTGGTGGCAAGGCGGTCTTGCGGCAGATGGCCTTGAGTCGGGTATTGCGACCTCCCGACTTGACATGGCGCGATTTCTGTTGGGATGTCTTCGGGACACTGACATTCGCCGGTTCGCTCCATCTGCACCTGGTGTTCGCCTCGCTCACCACGCGCCGGATTGTCTGGCGAAATACCGAATACGAACTCGTTTCCCCCGATGAAACCCGCATCCTCCTCCGGAACGAGAACCCCTGATGATCGTTCGATAACAGATCGCCGAGCCACGGCGTGCGTTCCTGAATAGATCGCGTTAACCTATTGGCAATGGGCGGACGTTCAGGCAGGTATCAAGGATCACTCAATCATGCTGGAAGAATTATTCAGGCAACAGGCTGAATTGAACAAGCGGATCGGTTTTGATCCGAAGTCACTACACGATCGCTTCGATCCGAAGATTGCCGGACAGTGGCTGAACAACTACATCTCTGCCGCATCGAACGAATTGGAGGAGCTTCGCGACTGCACCTACTGGAAGCACTGGTGCGCCGAGGCCAAACAAGGACGGCGTTTCGAACTTCACGACCTGCAAAACGCCCGTGTGGAAGTTATTGACCTGCTCTTTTTCTGGATATCGATGGCCCAGTGCGTCGGCATGGACGCGCGGGACGTGATGGATCTGTACCGCAAAAAGCTCGAGGTCAATCACCAACGACAGCAGGACAATTACTCGATGGAGAACAAGACCGAGGACGACAACCGGGGCCTGACCCTCGACCGCGAGGGCATGTAGGGTGGGCACCGTCCACGAATGGGCCGTATTTGTTACTGTTTTTGTTGTTTTGGCGTTACGACGTATCCCCCCCCGTCACAATCAGCAATTCGAAATCGATGATTACGGCGCCAGCAGATCGGCGACAAACGGCGGTATATCGTTGAAATCGACGACACCGTTCTGATCATAATCGCCATGACCGATCCGATTCGGATCGCCTCCGGCACCCGCGATCATCAGATCCGCAAACCACTGCACGTCTTCGCCGTTCGTGAGGCCATCCAGACTCAGATCACCATCCGGAACGATCGGCATACCGGCAAACCGGAAGTCCACCACGAGCGGGAGATGATCGAACTGACCCGGCGGATTCAGCACGACGTCGAATTCCTGCAACCCCGTCGCGGCCAGTTCCGCCGGCGTCATCAACGTTGTGTCCAGCACAAAGTTGTTCGCGGGTGTCATGACCGAGTCCGTATAGATAACATAGTCCAGGCGGCCGGGGGCGAAGCTGCTGTTATCATTTCTCCACGTGTAGTCATCCGGCCCGACACCGTTGTGCAGAGGGTGCAAATCAGTGCTCGTGGTTCCATCCCAATCTGGAGGAGAATCCAACCCATAAGTCGCCTCGTCGAAGATGTTGCCGTCGATCAAGGTGTTCAACGGGGCCGGCCCGCCGACGATATTCAGATCGCCCAGCACAACCATCGGGGTGTCCTGCGGCAGGTCGATGGATTCTCCCGGATTCCTCGCGTCTCGCATCCAGTTGATCACCGCATCCGATTGTTGCTGCCGCAAATCATCCTGATTGCCCCCGCTGCAGCACTTGTAGTGTTCGTTGATCAGGTAGATATCCTGTGTGAAATCGGCATTCGGCAGGTCGATCAGTGACATGATCTGCGGCCGCTGGCCCGGCGGAACCGTATCGCTGGCGATCAGCAACTGGGGATACTTGCTGACGGTCACGTTGGTGTGCCCCATCGAGGCCTGCCAGAGTTGCCCACCGGGGAGTGGGAGGACCGCGTCGAAGATGTCGGCCACCTGCTGGGGGTTCACCGTGATTTCCTGTAGCGTCATGATGTCCGGTTGAAGGGCGGCAATGATGCGCTGGAACTGCTGCTCCTGGCTTCCGCCCGGAAGGATCGAATCGAAGTTCACGTTGTAATCCGCGATTCTCAGGTCGGCCGGATCCTGCCGATCGATAAACGTTCCGGTTTGGGCGCAGGCAGTGGCGTTGTAAATCAGGGCCGGCGCCACCCAAATGGCGATAATCAGTCTTTTCATGATGTCTCCTGGGGACCCCCACCGGGTCGCTATTGGTATGGCTCGCAAAGGATGTAGTATAGTGGAACGCACGCTCATTTTCCAGAATCTCACACCGCCGCCGCGGAATATCGGGTCCATAGCTATGCACGCGAACCGTGGTTTATGACTATGACGCCCTCTATCGCCTCACCCACGAGGCCATCACCTTCCCGACCAATTCGGCCAAGAATCGGACGACGGATTACACCTACGACAAGGTCGGCAACCGCCTCCAAATGGTCGTCCGGATGGTCGGTCAGACGCCCAGCTGCACAACCACCGTCGAATACCAATACGACGCCCTCGATCGCCTGACGCAGGAGACGCGGACGGTCATCCTCGCCGCGGGCGAGTTCGAGGATGGCCGCCATTACGCCGTCAACTACGGCGATGGCACGCAGCAGGTCGTCGCCGCCCCGCGCCGGCGGCCCGAGCCGTCGGCGATGGCGGGCTATGGCCTCTACGCCCTGACCGGCGTCACGCTCATGACGCTGCTGACGCCGATCTTCCTGATCTGGCCGCGGGCGCCCGGCCAGCGCCGGCGACTCCGGCGGCGCCGGTGCTTCACCGTCGCCACGGCCCTGCTGATGCTGCCCTGCATCGTCGTCGGGCCGAAGGAGGTGCAGGCATTGCACCACGAGGCCGCCCTTTATCAGATCGTCGCCGCCCTGCCCGCCGAATGCATCCCGGCCGTCAGCACGATCACCTACCAGTACGACGCGAATGGCAACATGACCCGCCGCGACCGGGCCGCCAACGATGCGGACGTCTATGTCTATGACTTCGAGAACCGGCTGACCGAGCTCCAGCACGACGATGGCGCGAGCCCGGTCACGCAGGCCGAGTACGACTACGACGCCGACGGCATCCGCCGACAGAAGACCGACACGCCGACCGGTACGGTCACCAAGTTCCTGACCGACAAGAACCGGCCCTATGCCCAGGTGCTGGAGGAGCGGGACGGGGCCGATGTACACCAGGTCTGGTACACCTACGGCGACGATCTGATCGCTCAGACGCGATCCGTCGGCGGTGCCAGCGACCGCTCGTACTATCTCTACGATGGCCAACTCTCGGTTCGCCAGCTCACCGACGCCCCGGCCAATCCGAACACGACGCCCGTCACGATCACCGACTGGTACGAATACGACGCCTTCGGCAGCCTGCTCGACAGCGGAGGGGCGACTGTAAACGACTATCGCTATACGGGTGAGCAGTACGATCCGAATAGCGGGTTCTATTATCTGCGAGCACGCTTCTACGATCAAGGGATAGGACGATTTATCAGTCGAGACTCGTTTGCTGGCTCAGTTTCTGAGCCCTTTTCCCTGCATAAGTATCTTTATGCATACGCCGATCCAGTAGACAATCGCGACCCTAGTGGCGAATACACTCTAGTCGGTGTCTTGACGGCAGTTTCAGTAATATCGATTCTTGCATCAGTGATACTCCCCGTCTTAGCAGGGGCAATCTTTGCAGCAAAAGCAGGAACCTCCATTGGGGATTATTTGAGTGAGTTGTTTAGCCTATCCACATGGAAAGAGGCAGCTGTTATCGTGGGGCTTGGGCTAGGCATAGGATTTGTCTTCAAGCAGATTGCCAAATCTCTTTCTACTACCGTCTTTTCTGTCCTCGCCTTAGTGATAAGCTTGTTCTCGCTATACCAGTCATTCAAGGTCGTAGAAACCTTCAAAGGGCTTTCACGTAAGCAGTTGGCCCACGCACTGGCGCTTGAAACCGCCATTGCAATAACAGCTGCCTTGACCTTTTCTGTGGCCAAGCGGTTCAGAGCGAATCCGCTCGACAAAATCAAATATACAGACAAGGTCAGAAGGCAAATGGCAGACAAGAATGATACATTTCACTCATTCCCGCCTGAAGTAGAGAGATTCGCGCGTAATCCGAAAATCACGCGATTTAAGGGTGGTGATGGTATAATGAGGTCAAAACTGGAGATCGAAGGCCACTGGGATAAGAAGGACGGTGTGTTCGAGTGGATTCTTGAGCCTGACGGAAGAACTGTCAACCATAGGCGCTTCCGCACCGAATAGGAGGATGCCTGAAAAGTGATAATTTGTCTTGTGCCACTGCCGTCTTGGCGGTAAAAACACAGACGAGACGCTTGTACCACAAGTCAGAACACTTTTTATACATTGTCTAGAAAAAATCGTCATGAAACAAGACCAAGAATCAATCATTCAACTTCTTCCAAGATATATCAGGGGTAAGTCCAATGACTTCAAGGAATTCGGCATTCATGAT
>JBHHUV010000119.1:0-7799 GCA_046754005.1 Phycisphaerae bacterium
CGTCAAGTGTATGACATATAGACAGTTAGTCACCGGAGTCAGCTAGAGATTCAGATATTTTTATTATTTCGACGTTTCGACGTTTCGGCGTTTCCCAGTGCCCCTCAATCCTCCTCACCCCTTGCCATTGCCAACAACTGCTCCGCAATGACAAGGGCCGCGTCGTGCCGTCCCATCGCTCCCGCCGTCTGGGCCATCGCGACGCGGCGGTGCTCGGCCCTCATGAGGCTCAGCAATTCTTTTCTAAGACCCTTGGCGTTTTTCTTTGCGTGGTTCATGTCTTCGACCAACGCCGCCGCGTTGGCATCCACCAGGATCCGGGCATTGGCGAGTTGATGCTTCTTCCGATCGAACGGATAGGGCATCAGGATCGCTGCCCGACCCATCGCCGCGATCTCGGCCAGCGTCGAGGCCCCCGCACGGGAGATGATCAGGTCCGCCGCCGCCATGCACATCGGCATGTGTTCCGTGAATGCCAGTGTCAAAACCGGCAGGTCGGCCTCGGCATAGCGGGATCGGCACATTTTCAGATCGCCCGGCCCCGTGAGGTGTATGAGCTGCCAATCGCCATATTCCAGCCAGAAGTCGATCAGCTCGACCGCCGCCGTGTTGATCGTGTGGGCGCCCTGCGAGGCCCCGGTGATCAGAAGCGTCTTTTTCTGAGGATCCAGCTTCAATCGTCGGATGGCCGTCTCGCGGTCCACCCGGGAGAAATCCGAACGGATCGGGCATCCGGTACCATGTACCTTGGGTGAATGATCGAAGAATTCGGCCGTCTCGTGCCATTGCACGAAGATGCGATCGGCATGTTTCGCCAGCTTTCGATTGGCCACGCCGGGAACCGCATCGGGATTGAACAGGGCCGTGGGGATGCCCAGTTTCGACGCGGCGATGATCGGCGGACCGGCCGCATAGCCGCCTAGACCGAGCACCACGGCCGGGCGTCGTTCCTGAAACAAGGCCTTGGCCTGTCGCACGGAGCGCGTCCAGGCTCTGAGAAATCCAAAATATTCAAGGAGTTTCTTCGGAAATGGGCGCACTTCCTGCGCGACGAGTCCATAGCCGCGCGCATCGGTGAGTTTCTTGTCGATGGGGCGAGGAGTCCCGAAGACGATGACCTTGAAATCGGGCTGCATCGTCTGGAGTGATTCCGCGACGGCCAGACCGGGATAGAGGTGCCCCCCGGTTCCCCCTCCGGCGATCACAAGCCAGGATGTGTCGTCGGCCATCGAGACTCCATGCGGATTGACGATCTTCTTCGTGGGTCCGGATAATTACGCAGACGATGGAAGTCCCACCACTCCGCGCCCCCGAAACGCGCGATTCACCCCCAAAACAAGGACCGATAAAATACGCATTTACAAATGCCCCAACATCCAAGCGGACATTGATGTATCTACTTGATATCAAGTAGGTTATATCTATTGTTGCACTCAGGCAACCGGACAAAACGGACACATTCGAGAATTCGATCCAGCGTCTTTCTGAGAGGACCTGAAAACACAAGAATGAGGGCGGATTTACAACGGATGGTAGCCGATCCCTTCCTCCGCGCTCATCCGAGTTTCTTCTTCCCGATGAAGATCGGCGCGGCTCTGGGCGGGTGGTGAATGCGATCTCGCCACGTTCGCCAACAAGCCCACCAGGATACTGAACAGGATCACACCTGTCCCCCCCGCCGAGACCAGCGGCAGACCGATTCCCTTCGTCGGAACCGAGACCGTCACGACCGCTATGTTCATCGCTGCCTGGATCCCAAGCATCATGGTGGCCCCCAGAGCGATCAAACGGCCGAACTCGTTGGGTGCATTGAGCATGGCTACCCGACCTTGCCACATCAGGATGCCGAATAGGGCGATTACCGCGATCCCACCGATGATGCCCAATTCCTCACAGAGCACGGCAAAAATAAAATCCGTCCGTCCTTCCGGCAGATAGCCGTATTTCTGGATTCCCCCCCCCAGGCCCTGCCCCCACCAACCCCCGGAGGCGATCGTCACCAGGGATTGAATCTGATGGTATCCGCCTCCCTGCGGATCAGCTTCCGGATTCAGAAATGATGTCAGGCGCTGAAGCCGATATGGTTTGAGCGCGATCAGATAGACCGATCCCGCGATGGCGGGCAGGCTTGTCAACAGCAGGTGCCATATTTTCGCGCCGGCACCCAACAGGACACAGCCTCCAACCCCGGCGAGCAGGGCGGCCGTTCCAAAGTCCTCTATTCCTACCAGAGCGACAGTAAGCCCGAGCACCCCGATGACCGGCAGGAGACCGGTCCAGAATCGACGAAGTCGCTCCCCTTGATGAGCGCACACGGCTGCTAAAAACAGGACGATCGACAGCTTGGCCACCTCGGACGGCTGAAAGCCGACCCCCAGCGAGGCGGGACCGAGCGATAGCCAGCGTTGGGCGCCGTGATGTTCCCGTCCGATTCCGGGAACACATACGGCGGCCAGTAAACCGAGCGTGATGATCATCAGGAAGATCGCCGGCTGAACCAGGCGATGGGGGCGAATCCGCCAGGATTGGAAGGGACAGAGGCCCACCATCAGCAGTGCGATCAGGGCCACGCCGCTGAACATTGCCTGTCGGATGGACGGGTTTTTGAGTTGATCCTGTGTGATCGACGGCGCGACAAGGCTGGCACCCGCTGAAAAGACCATCACCACTCCGAGACCGAGGAGTGCGGACGCCGTAATCGTGATCGTGGCGCTGCAAGCGGTCTGGCGGCTGTCCGGTTGGAGAATCATTCAGGGTTTTAAGTTTCCGGGTTCCAACAATGTGGTGGGTTGAACCATCGCGCATATTTATATAGTTCCATCGGCGAAGTGGCCTATCGGAGTTTTGCCGTTGCCAGTGCGATGACGGCGAACAGGGCGGAGAGTAGCCAGAAACGCACCACAACCTGCGTCTCCTCCCAACCCTTGAGGTGGAAATGGTGGTGAATCGGCGCGATCAGGAATAACCGTTTTCCCTTGGTGGCCTTGAAATAACCGACCTGGAGCATGACGGAGGCCGCCTCGATCACAAAAACCCCCCCGACGATGAACAGCATCAGTTCCTGTCGGATCACGATGGCCACGAAACCGATCAACCCACCCAGCGGCAAAGAGCCCGTGTCACCCATGAAGACCTGAGCCGGAGCCGTGTTGTACCAGAGAAATCCTAGTGAGGCTCCCAGCATCCCTCCGCAGAGAACCGCCAATTCGCCCGCCTCGGGGATGTGTGTGTATTGCAGATACCGGGCGACCCGCTCATCCCCCACTGCATAGGTCAGTAACATAAAGACCAGACAGCACATGGCGACGCAGCCACTTGCCAGCCCATCCATCCCGTCGGTCAGATTGACGGCATTCGATGTGAAGGCGACCACGAGCATCGTCACGACGATGAAAACGGGTACCGAGAGCAGAATCGGGTTGCCCAAGTCGCCCTTGATAAAGGGCAGGCTGAAGATGCGAAAGTATTCAATCTCCTGACCCTGAAACGTTTTTTGCCCTCGATAATAAATAAAAAACCCCAGCAACACGCCCAGGCCGATCTGAAACAGAAGTTTCTGATAGAACTTGAGCCCGTCCCGTCCGTTGTCCTTCCCCTTTCCGAGCAATTTGAACCAGTCGTCCCAGAATCCCAACATTCCCAACCAGACCATGCAAAATCCCGCAAGGTGTATGTAAAACACCGTCAGGTTGGCCAGAAGCAGCACGGCAGAGGCTATGCCGAACAAAATCAGAAGACCGCCCATCGTCGGGATGTCGGCCTTGTGCCGTGTCAGCTCATTGAGTTCCTTGTGGTCGAAATCGGGGATATCCCCGCATTTCATGCGGATGAGCCAGCGAATCACGACCGGTCCGAGTGCCCAGACCACCATGAACCCGACGAGGATAGCCACAGTCCCCCGAAACAGCGGGTTCTCATAGGCGTAGTGACCCTCGATGAAGTAATGCAGCAGGTGATAGATCATAGGGGAAACCGGAAACTAAACGCTGGAAACTCGATTGTACACCTGGTTCCGATCCCCGATTGTCAATCCGAAATCGTTAATCGTCACTTCGCCCGCATCGCTCGATCGTGGGAATGATCTGTTCGAGCCGGAAACCGCGTGACGCCTTCAGGAGCACCTGGTCCCCCGCCTCAAGAAGTCTCGGCAGTCTTCCCACCATGGCTTCAATCGTTGGATAGGAATAAATGCGTTTTGTGGTGCCGGCGGTGGTGATGGCCCCATCGGCGACGACGCGGGCGTGGGCTCCCACGGCCACGATGACCTGGGCGGTGGAGGCCCCGGCGTCGCGGCCGACCTGTTGATGGCAACGCGTCGCCTGTTGTCCGAGTTCTTTCATGTCGCCGAGAATCAGAACCCTGCGACCGAGCGGTCGAGCGTCGTCCAATGCTCGAAAAGCGGCCTTCATGCTTCCAGGGTTGGCATTGTAGGCGTCGTTGATGAGGGTGATCGAACCCTGTTTCGTGACTTGCATACGCATGGGAGGCGACTTTGCGCCATCCAGGGCCTTGGCAATTTCGGCATGACTCAGCCGAAATCGGGTTCCGATGGCAATGGCCGCGAGGGCGTTTAGGAGGTTGTGCCTGCCCATGAGTGGGAGGTGATAATCGAATCGCCCGTTGACGCGAAATCGTTGGCCGGTCGATGTCTGTTCAACGTCTTCTGCGCGAAGATCCGCATGCGCGTCGAATCCGTAGGTCAACAGCGTCATGTCTTGGCGCGACGAGACGGGCGATCCAGCATGGTCCTGGATACGCAACGGCTTGGGGGCGAATTGAATCGCCTGTTGGTTCATGACGATAAACGGCGGACCTCGCATCGAGGACAGAAACGAAAACTCCTCTCTGGCGACGCCGGCCAGGTCTTCAAATCCGGCCAGATGCTCCTCCGCGATCGAGGTTACGACGGCCATGTCCGGCTGGGCGATCCGCGACAGGGCGCCGATTTCACCGACTTGGTTCCCTCCGATCTCGACGATCACGAACGTGTCCGAAGGCTCGACGGAAAGCAGCGTGAGCGGAACACCGATGGCGTTATTGAAGCTGGCTTGTGCGGCTCGTCCTGGTTTCTTTGATTGAAGAACCGCCGCAATCAAGTCCTTGGTTGTGGTCTTGCCATTGCTACCCAAGACCACGATCACCTGAGCCGCGAATTGACGGCGATACCAGGCTGCGAGTTTCCCCAATGCCCGAGTGCAATCGTCAACCTCGATCAGCCGTCCGCATGTATGAAATCGTTTGTGCACGCGGTGGATGTCGTTGACTACCGCCGCCGCCGCCCAATTCTCAAGCGCGTGCTCGACGAAATCATGGCCATCAAACCGTTCGCCCCGTATGGCGACAAATAGGGCACCCGGAATCGGTGAGCGAGAATCGATACAGACATCCATTACGTTAGGAATCTCGATAGGTCCGAATACCCGGCCGCCCATGGCAGCGGCTGTTTCCTGTAATGTCAGGGCCCGCATACTACCTCCGTTGAATCGCCGCCTGCGCCACTTCCACATCATCAAAGTGCACCCGCTTGGAGCCGAGAATCTGATAATCCTCGTGCCCCTTGCCGGCAATAAGCAGCGTATCATCTTCGGATAATCGTTCAATCGCGCCGGCAATGGCCCGCGCCCGATCGGGTTCGATGATACCGCGTCGCTGTGCTTTAGTACCTAAACCGTGATGGATGTCCTCGATGATGCTCATCGGATCTTCCGTCCGAGGATTGTCGCTGGTGATCACAAATCCATCGGCGCCCTCGGCCACCGCGCGGGCCATCAATGGACGCTTGGTTCGATCCCGATCGCCGCCGCACCCGAATACACACCAGAGCCGTCCTCGTGTGATTGGCCTGAGCGCACGAAGGACGTTTCTCAACGCATCATCCGTATGGGCATAGTCGACGAATACGCCATATCCTCGCCCATGCGTCTCCACGCGCTGCAATCGTCCCGGCACGAACGACAGGCCCATCAGCCCGTGTCCGATGTTCTTCAGATCGATTCCGGCTGCCAATCCGACGGCTGCCGCCGCCAACGCGTTCGAGACGTTGTGCCGTCCGACCAGGGCCGAATCGACCGTCACCGAGTCGTCCCGATATTCAATGCGAAACCGGCAGCCGGTACTGGTTTCGGCCAAGATTGTTGCGTGAACATCCGCGGGGTTCTCGATGCCGAAGCGCATCACGCGCGCCGCGCAGTGTTTTAGAATGGGTTCGCTCGCTTCGTCGTCCGTGTTGACGATCGCCACGGCATCGGGCGAAAGGCCGTCGAACAGACGTCGCTTGGCCCGGAGATATGACTCGAAACCGCCGTGGTAGTCGAGATGATCCTGCGTCAGATTCGTGAAGACAGAGGTTGAAAATTTCAGGCCGGCGGTTCGGTGTTGATCGAGGCTGTGCGAGGAAACCTCCAGAACTGCGACCCGCGCGCCTGCCCTGTGTGCCTCCATCATGTGCTGAATCAGCGTGACGGGATCCGGGGTCGTCAGATCCGCCGGCAACCGCCGTGAAAGAAGATCATATTCGATCGTGCCCAGAAGTGCCGTGGGCCGCCCGACGAACTGGAAAATCGATCGAACCATATAGGCGATGGTGCTCTTGCCGTTGGTGCCGGTAATTCCTATCGCCTCCAGCTTACCGGCGGTCTGCACCGTGTCCAAACCGAAAAACACGGCAGCCAGACGCGAGACGGCGATCCGTGCGTCGGGTACCTTCACCCAAACCACCCCCGGCGGCGTCTCACATTCTCGATCCGACAGCACCGCCACGGCACCCCGCCGAGCCGCGTCCGCCGTGAAAGCGACGCCTCGAGCGTTTGCCCCCCGGAGCGCAACAAACAACGAGCCGGCCGACGCCTGTCTGGAATCTTGACATATGTTATAAATAAGGGGGTCGGGAATCCCGGCCGGTCCCCACGCATCGCCGAGCCCGCACCGCAGGAGTTGGATCAACGGCATGCCCGCGTGGGACGCGCCCGAGGCGCGAGGTAATGACCGGGCATTGTTCATGATCGGCGCATTGTAAGGCGCTGCGGATTGCACGTCGCCCGAATGAAGAACGAAATCCCCGCCCCCCCATCCATGACGAAATCGCTGTTCGCGATCCTGGGATGCGTGGGTGTTCGAACGGCCGCGCGGGCTATCAACCCGCGGCTCTTCCGCTCAGACCGCGCTCGCCGAATCGACCAGGCCCTTCAGGGTTGGTGCCTCGAACGCCTCTGCTCCCGGGAGCGAACCCTCGAAGACATGTACCGCTTGACCGGATGCCGTTTCCGCCTCCGCCACCGCCTCCGCCAGGGCAGCACGGGCCCGATCATCATTCCGCATCAGCACCACCAACTCACCCCCGGCGCCACCGGCCGTGACTTTGGCGCCGAATAGACCGGCCTCGGAGCCGTGGGTTCGGATCAGATTGACGATGCGATCCGTCTCCACGCCGCCGATTCCGCACCGTTGGCTATGGCTCCAGTGTGATGCGTACATCAATTCGCCCGCTGCCACCAGCGGTTCAATCGATTTATTTCGCCGACTTCGGACCAGGTGTGTTGCAAATTCGTGGACGCGACGATTTTCGTAAATGTGATGTTCGGCGCGGGAACGGATCTTGTAGATCCCCTTCGGATTTGCGTTTCCATCGTCGAGACCCCGCAACATGCCAAATCGATTAACAAAAGTCTGACGTGCGATCTTGGACGGCATGCGATCGCGATAACGCTCCACATATTCCGCCGGTGTGATGGACGATAGCCGATTCATCGCTGGATCGACCGACGCCCCATCCTGACGCTGAAGATCCAGGATCATGCGAT
>JBHHUV010000120.1:0-7793 GCA_046754005.1 Phycisphaerae bacterium
CCTTCTGCTGGGCAGGGTTGTCGAAATGGCCTGTTTACCCTGAAAATCACATCCCATGAAACTTTCCTGGTCACGGATTTCGGTCGAACCTGAAACCCCTTTTCGAACGGCCAAGGCCGTTCGAACCAAAACACAGACCCTCTGGGTGAGGATCAAGTCCGAGGGAATCGAAGGTTGGGGAGAGGCGGCCCCGATCGATACCTACCATCAGTCGGTCGATTCCGCTGAAGTGGCGCTTCGCGCGATGATGCCGATTCTCGATCACGCCGATCCCCTGTCCATTGAATCGAACCTCGCCGAACTGTTGGATCGGTTCAATAATCAGCGCGCCGTCGTCGCCGCGGTTGATGCTGCCTTGCACGACTGGATTGGAAAACGCTTCGACGTGCCTGTATCCCGCTGGCTCGGTTTGGATCCGCACCGCGTACCGCTTACGTCCTATACCATCGGCATCGACACCCCCGACCGGGTTGCCGAGAAGACAAGGCGGGCGGCAGCCTTCCCGATTCTTAAAATCAAGATCGCCCCCGACACGGCCGAGCAGACGCTTTCCATCGTCCGCGAGATCGCGCCGGAAAAGACGCTGCGCGTCGATGCCAATGCCTCATGGACGCTGGATGAGGCGATCAGGCAATTTCCACGGCTCGCTGCGTATGGCCTTGAATTCATTGAACAACCCTTTCCCGCGGGTGACATCGACGCGATGAAACGAATACGCGACGCAGGGATCGTTCCAATCGTCGCCGACGAGAGTTGTGTGCGACCGGCGGATGTTGTCGCCCTGGCCGGCTGTGTGGATGGGATTAACATCAAGCTGAGCAAGTGCGGGGGCATTCGTGAGGCGCTGCGGATGATTCACCTAGGCCACGCCTTCGGGATGAAGATCATGCTTGGCTGCATGATCGAAAGCACCTTGGGGATCGCGGCCGCCGCGCAGCTCGCCTCGCTGGCCGATTGGCTGGATCTGGACGGCTTTTTACTCCTCAAATGCGATCCATTCGATGGGCTGGTCGGTACAGGGGGTGAACTTCGGCTGAGTCGTGAGGCGGGGCTCGGTGTAACGCGGCGTGAAGGCACGGACCCGGAAGGGGGCGATTGAGGGTTGATGCCAATGGAATCAGTCCATCGAGTTATGATTCTTCGCGCCTGCCCTCAACCCCAACCGGCATTTTCGATGCCCCCTTGGAGACGCACCGGGTGGAAACCGGGTCCACAGGATTTTCTGTGCGTATTCTTAACACATTACGTCGTCAATAGTTATCATTGACGACCCGGGGAAACTTATTGGTTTGAGGTTGACCTGGAGTGTTTTTTTGCAACAATCCTTATTGGAATCGGTAGGAGTTCTCGAAGACCCGCACCCCGATCGTTTCGAGTTCTCCCCCGCTGACACGATGCCACTCACTGGAGGGTGAGCACGTTCGGTGGCCCTCCCATCCGTTCCTTCACCGCAGGACATCGACAGGATCGCTTCCTCGCAACGGCGATGATACCGCCTTGCGCCCAATCCGGCGTGAGCATCGCCTGACCGCGGCAGATGAATCGCTGCCGATCGGACTCGAAAGCACCCTCGCACAAGCATAATCAGGAGGCTTCACCATGCATCGGCGTAGTGACATGCGCTTTGAGAATGACAAGAGCGTTGGGCCCGTTCCCTTGAGCTACAAGTTTCAGCGGCTCCGGGAGCGGATTCGAACGGCCATCGAAACGGGAGAACTTCAGGATCGGCTGCCGGGCGAGCGGGAACTTGCTCGACGATTCAACGTGAATGCCAAGACCGTCAACAAGGCCCTGCGCGATCTCAGCCGCGAGGGGCTTCTCGTTCGTCACATCGGTCTGGGAACATTTGTATCCAACGGCGATTTTGCTCGGGTGGGACGCCGCCGGGTGTTCCACTACTTTGAATCGGATCGAGCGATCGAATCCTCGTTTGGGCGAGAATTGATTGCCGCGCTGCGTCGGGAAGTGTTAAGCCTTGGACACGGATTGGAGCCTATTCGTATCCACCCGCCATCTGCATCAGATCCGATTCAGCTGTCGGATTGGCCATCCGCGCTCCGAAGAAAGACGGACGGCTTGTTTTATGTTCCGGACGGTGTGCTGGAACACAGAAAGGGTCTTCTGTCTGAGGAGCTGTTGCTTGAGGCCACCCGGCGCCAAGTGCCGATTTTGGTGCTCGGCGGAACGGAGGATTCCTGTAAAATCAACGCCGTCCTGCCGGATTATCTGGATGCGGGATACCGGCTGACCGAGCACGTCCTGCGTTTGGGTTGCCGAACGCAGCTTGTGGTGGATAGGTGCACGGGGCGCGAACTCGAGGCGATCCGGGCCGGCTGTCGAACGGCGGCGTCCCGCTATGGCGGGCGGCTTCGAGAATGCGGCCCCACCTTGTCCGGCGAAGAGACGACCACTTGGCTGGAACGGGAATGCGTCGCTGCGGCATCGACGAATTCGCACGATGGTGAACCGAAAAGGATCGGCGTACTCCTGATCGGTGTCTGCGCACTGGCTGACGCCCTTGCGAACGATGATCTCATGCGTCAATGGCGGGCCGGGGATATCGAGATCACCTGCATTTCACACCCGGGCGATTCGACACCCAGTACACACGGGATCACGACCTACGAAGTGGATGTCGCGCGAATCGCATCATGGGGCGCACGTCTCATGTCCGAACAGATAGCCGGTCATAGACCGGTCGAATTGTTCATCCCCGGGACCTTAAGGGTTTGTGAATCTCGCGGCATCCAACAGGGTTTACGGCAGGATGCGAAGGCACGAATTGCCGGCGAGACTTCTTCCAGCGAGGCAATATTGGCCGAAGTGATGATCTAACGTACTCAATACTCCCTGGTCTGTGGTAGAATGAGTCTTCTGACCCATCTGCAAAGGCGTGGACCCTGTCGATCGAATCCGTCATAATCGGCATTGATCAATCCTCGATGACGGCGCATAATGGCTCCAGTTGAAGATTGTGAAGTCGGATGACAGATCCATAGGCAGCCATAAGGGGAATCTTGTCCATGGGAGCGACACTTGAGGCGTTGCATCGCCTTCAAGAAATCGAGCTTCAAATCAATGAGATCCAGCAGAGGATCGATCGAAAAGCTCGCGTCTGTCGGCGTCAGCGGCAGCGCATCGCCGAAATCGATGCTTCTATCGAATCTCGGCAGCAACTGATTCATACCGATCAGATCGAGGCGGATCGACTCGACTTGGAAGCCAAGGTGAGCGAGGCAGAGATCGCCAAATATCGCAACGCCCTGAACACCTCCAAGACCCAGAAGGAATACTCGGCGGTCCTCACGCAACTCAACACGTTCAAGGCGGACAGCGGCAAAACCGAGGATCGTGTTCTGGCGCTCTTGGCGAGCATTGACGAGAAAAAAAAGGAACTCGAGGCTGCCCAGGAAGAGCGTGAAAAAGAGGTCGCCCGCCTTGAAGAACACGAGGCCGCCACTCGGGCTGTCGAGGACAAAACACGCGGTGATCTCAATCGACTGACCGATTTGAAAAAAGAGGCTGCCTCCGCAGTGCCGCCCCAGGTTCTGAATATTTTTACCCGTGTGGCCGGGAAGAACGACGGGGAAGCGCTGGCTCAAATCATCCGTACCCATCCCAAACGTCAGGAATACGCCTGCGGGGGATGCAACATGTCCATAACCATCGAACAGGTCAACTCCGTCTTGTCCCGGGACGAGGCGGTGTTGTGCAGTGTCTGTGGACGCATCCTCTACGCGGAACCTCATTCGGCGTAGGCGGCATCCAGGATGCGATCAATGATGACCCGATTCTCCAATCGCCAACGCGGCACCACTTTTCCATTGATGAAGATCGTCGGGATACTCGCACGGTAGAGGAACATGGCCTGCATTGTGGTTTCGGGCGTGGCCTTTGCGGCGCGGCAGTCTTCCTCGATCGCACGTGCAACCTCAGGATCGTCCATTGCACTGAACAAGGCGACCGGATCAAAACCCATATCGACTGCTGCCTGTCGAAGAACGGTGTCGTTGAGACCCTGTCGATTCGCCATCAACCACGTGTGCATTTTCCAATACCCATCGATACCCGCCAGCATTCCGGCCGCCTCGGCTGCGCGAGATGCCATGCAGGCCATGGGGTGCCGGTTTACGGAGACTACCGGGTTGCAATCCTGATTGAACGGGAAGTGGCGGAATATGTAGCGGACGTCGCCTTCTTTTTTGGCCATCCACTGCCGGATGGCCTGATCCGCAATGGTGGTATATTTTTCCTGGAAGTCGCCCCACATGACGATCTTGATGGGCGCTTCTTCAGGGCCCTTGGGCCATTGTTGCCGATCGGGCATGATATTTCGGTAGTATTGTGCCTGCCAGTCGCTGACACACTTGTCGACGGCCGGCGGCGGTTGGTCCCATTGGCACGTCAGCGGCTCGGGTTTTTCAGCCAGCAACTGGTTCATCGTTCTCTGAACCGCGTTGGGAACGAAGATGCCTTTGAACTCGACGCCGTTGATAAAGACCATCGGCGTAAAGTGGAGGCCGAGCCACACGGCCTCATTGATGTCCGAAGTGATGTTGTTAAGGACGAGATTGCTGTTGATGATTCTTGCGTATTCATCCCATGGGTAGCCAAAATCCTGCACGGTCTGTTGAAGCTCTTCGAAGGAAAAGGTTCCTTTGTGTTCGAACAGCCAGCGATGCATCTTCCAGAAACCATCATTCCCACCGATGATGCCCGCCGCCTCGGCCGCCTTCGCCGCCCAGCAGGCGTCGGGATGAGGATTGTTGCGCTGGAATCTCGGATTGCAGTCCTTGCACATGGGAAAGTGCTTCATCGAGAATGAGATGTCGTCGTGCTCTTCGGCATATTTCATAAACTGGGGTTCAAGACGCTGACAATCAATACATTGGTAATCGCTGATCATGACGATACGGATTGCCGCCTTCTCTGGACCGAGGCGATAACGACCGGTGAATCCGCCGGTCCAGGGGCGATCGTCCTGGGGTGCGATCGGCCTCGCAACAGTGCTGGGATCTGACGAGGTTGGATTCTTCACAGCAGACGTTGAATCGGAATTTGCCATTGGTGCGGGAGGCTGCGTATTGGATGATTCGGCCTGGGCGACGGGCGCTGGGAGTGTCGGCGAGGGTTCTTCGGGTTTCGGCTCTTTCTCCTGATTGGTGGCAGCCTGGGCCGCGCGGGCTACCTTTTCCTTATTCGAAGCGATCATCCGCTCAACGGATTCCTGACGTTCCACCTCCTGCTTGGCATGGAAGGTTTGCGTCTTTTTGGATTCGACCGCATAGAGACCGGCTGAGAGAAGCAGAAAGATCACCGTCACGACGGCGGGCATGCGCAGTGCCGACGCCGGTTTGACGCGGACACGCTCCAGAATAATCCAGAACACGATGTTCGCGGCATGCGACGCGAGACAGTAGTAACACAGATGTCCCTGAACGATCAGGACAACGATGAACATGAGGGAGATCATGACGCCGAACCGTACGAGCGTTTTCAGGAGCGCGGAGACGCCGCCGCGCGAGCCCAGCCAGGCGACGAACAACCCGCTGAAATAGGCGAATCCCAGGAAGGAGACGGGCCACCCGTTGACCCCGATGCCGGGCACCTTGCCCCAGGCGCTCGCCGCCGCCTCGGCGCAGCCGCCACCCTCGCCGCATCCCGGCATGCTGATGCCTTTCACGTGGCTCAGCACCAGAACAAGCGTCGCCGCGACTGCAACCGCGAGGCACAACAGCCCGCCGACGTATAGACTGGTCGGTACACGATCCGGCCGGATCGGATTGGCTGCATAGTCCATCGCGTTTGCGGATTGGGTGCGCTGCTTGTGTGCCGTTTTATTCGCGTCCCGCTTCTTACTCTTGGGGTTGCTGAACTTTTTGTTTTTCTTACCCTTTGCCATGATGGTTTTTCAGACTCCGTATTTGTAATGGGAGGGCCGTAGGGCCTCGAATCATAGGGCGAACCCCTTCAATATAGCCCGCCCGTACGCCCCCGCAAAGCCGGATCGCGGTATCGGACTCGGGACAATCGTGATAAAGCCACGGCCGACGCCCACCAGACGGGATTGACCGTCGGCTCGTTACAAATCGGTTACGGATGGTACAATGCTCCGCAAGCGGAGTGGGCCAGGCGACCGCCTGGGGGACTCGATCCTCCGGGAGGAAAGTCCGAACTGGGCAGGGCACGGTGGTGGCTAACGGCCACCGGCAGCGATGCCAGGGACAGTGCCACAGAAAACACACCGCCGATGGATGCCGCGGCCGAGAGGTCATCGGCGTCACAGGCAAGGGTGAAATGGTGCGGTAAGAGCGCACCGCGCGACCGGTGACGGTCGTGGCAGGGTAAACCCCACCGCCAGCAAACCCACGTAGGCAGCAACAGCGCGGGTGATATTCGCGCTGCGGGACGGCCCGTTCCGTGCGAATCCTTGCCCCGGGAAACCGGAGCCACGGTTCGCGGAGCTGCGGGTAGGGTGCTTGAGCCGACGGGCAACCGTTCGGCCCAGAGAAATGGCCGCCGTTTCCGACGGGGGCAACTTCGTCGGAGAAACAGAATTCGGCTTACCGGCCCGCTCCGCTCCTGTTTCTCATGTATGCCCACTCGGGCCTTATTCGGGCATACACCGTCTCGGGAACACCGGAACGCGTTTCTGCGCTTCATGGAGAATAACAATCGTGAGTTCGGGAATAAAATGATCGTGTTTCGTGTATCAACCGTACAAACCTGTCCTGTATCGGGAACGCATCTGAAGAGAGGGGTGCTATGCGCACAATGAATCACTGGATTTGGACGACCACTTTTTTGACGTTTGTAGCGGCAGGCGAAATCGCACGGGCTGAATTTGAGACATCGATCGTGATCCAACATGCCCGGATCATCCCGTCGCCCGGAGAAGAGATCGAACAGGGTTCCATCCTGATCGATCGCGGCCGAATCGCGGCGGTCGGGGCCGACATCACGGTACCCCGCGATGCCGAGATCTTCGATGCGAACGGTCTGATCGTCTATTCCGGATTCATCGACGCCAACACCCACGCGGGTTCCACACTCG
The DNA here is from genome assembly GCA_046754005.1 of Phycisphaerae bacterium. Lineage (GTDB taxonomy): Bacteria > Planctomycetota > Phycisphaerae > UBA1845 > UTPLA1 > CAYXGR01. The sequence continues at coordinate 7,055 of JBHHUV010000120.1, forward strand.
AGGAGCCCGATGCCGCGGAACTGAAGCGGATCGGCGACGAGATGCCGGAAGTGAGCGAGGGTGTTCATGCCGCGACAATCGAGGCCTTCCGGCGACGAATCCATCCGCATTGGCGCGTCGTCGATCGTTATTCACCCGAGGCCGCAAAACGCGACGGGTTTCGACAGGCGGGATTGACCGTGGCGCTGGTGTCGCCTCCCACGGCGATCATCTCCGGTCGCAGCGCTGTGATCGCCCTGGGCGACGCGCCGCTTCGTCGCTCGGTACTCGTCTCCGAATTCGCGCAGCATGCGGCGCTGATGACGCAAAGGGGAGGTCGCCCACCATTCGGTAATGCATCCGGCGGGCTGCGTTATCCCACGACGACGATGGGGGCGATGGCGGCTTTTCGACAGATTCTCTCGGACGCGCGCTGGCAGCGGGATCTGATTGCGTGGCACACCCGTCATCCCCGTGGCGAACGCCCCCCGGTCGATCGCGATCTCGAGGTGTTGTGGAATGTGCTGGATGGAAAGATACCCGTTGCGTTTTTCGCGAACCGGGAAAACGAAATTCACCGGGCGTTGGACATGGCGAAGGAGTTCGATCTGAGGCCAATCATTGTCGGCGCCCGCGAGGGATGGAAGGTGGCCGATCGGTTGAAGGCCGAAGAGGTTCCCGTGATCCTCAGCCTGAAATGGTCGGACGAGCCTGAGAAGGGCAAACCGATCAAAGAAGAAGCCGAATCCGACGCCGAAAC
>JBHHUV010000121.1:0-7752 GCA_046754005.1 Phycisphaerae bacterium
CGGTCGATACTCTGGGCAGCGAAACCGGCCGCGGCGCGGGTCATCACCATGCGACCGGCGGTCTTGTCCACCTGAAGCCCGAATAGTAGCCAACTCGCGGCAAAGGCCAGCGTCAACGCCCCGACGCCAAGGGCGAGATGGAGCATTATCGCGCTGAGCAACACGAGATCGCCGACCAGCACCCACTGCCAGGGTTGGACGTTGTGAAGGCTTTCGTGAGCGATCGTCGGGATGACGTCGCCCTTGGCCAACTCGGGAAATGCCACCATCTCGAGCTTGCCATCCTGGAGACAATAGTACGCCAGGGCCGCTAGGAGCACCGCATTGAGAAAGTGGATCGGCTTCGTCCGAGAGAGGGAGACGCCGATCGCCGTGAGCAGCAGAACGACTCCCCACGCACACTCCGAGGCCCAGTTCGAGAAGAAATCACCGGCCTGTTCCGCCCAGGAGGCCCCCAGAAATGACCAGTTGTAGTGCGTACCATCGAACCAGCCCCGGACGCTGCCGAGACAGGAGAGCCCGATCAGGGCCCAACCGATAATCGCTGCCGGGCTCAGTTTGATCTCTCGACCCACGGACTGAACCCCATAGGTCAGCGCCATGCTGACAAGAACCAGCGGCTGCCAATGGATCCCGGAAACCAGAAGTGCGTTGGCGAGCAACACGGTGGCCGTCATCAGGGCACCCGTAACCAGGAAAGTGATCAACCCCGAACCCAGACACAGGCCGCCCAACATGAGCAGAACCCCCCCACCAACCTGAAGCGCAGGGGTTTGCCAGGAGGCTTCTTCCACAGGAGCCGAATCCACACCCGTTGGGTTCCCTCGTTCAGTCCATCCAATTGCGATCGATCCATCGGTGATCCATCCCCGCCAGGTCTTGATATCATTGGACGCGGCCAGCACCCCGGCGGTGACCAAGATTAGGCCAATGAACAGTCGCAACTTGGAGGGTTTGGATTGTCTTTTGGGGGCTTCGTGGATGATCTTGACCGACGGCGGGGCCGGCGGAAGCCCGCCACGCGGTGAGAAAGCCGCCGTATGGGAAGGTGGCTTGGATTGCAGGATCACGGGGTCTTCCGCGGCGCGATTGGGAAGGTCTTCGGAATTCGGCGCATTCGTCGACGGATCGGACATGGGCGGACCCCGGGGTTTGTATGATCACACGCGTTGGACAGAGCGATGCTTCTTTATATGAACGCATCGGCTAAGGATTTCGTCCACAGAATCGAATTGTCCCAAGTTGGTCGAGTATTCAGCCGAATTATCGGCCGCTGGATCAGTCCACCGGCCAATCCCGCCGTCCCAGACTTGCCAGGGCCGCCTCCCCGCCCATCGGCCACGAACCCAGATATTCGCGAAGACGATCCGGCGTGACCGACTCCACCGCCTTCAGCCGCTCGGCGACGCTCCGCGGGCGACCGAGCACATCGACATCCTGGATCATCTGCATCAGCCGGTAGTACGGGGCCTCCGCCTCCGTGGCCAGCGAAGTGCGCGTCCGGTTTCGGACGCGTTGGACCTCCTCCTCGGTGACACCCTCCCGCGCGATCTTCTCGACCTCGCGCTTCATGGCTGCCAGCAGTTCTTCGGCCTTCTCGGGCTCGCAGAATCCGAATGCGAGCATCATGCCGTCGTCGCAGTAGTCCAAGCGTCCCGCCGCGACGTGCGGCGCGATCCCCTCTTGCACGATGTTCCAGAAAAAACGCGAGTTGTGGCCGCCGAGGATCGACGCGAGCACATCGCCACATTCGCGATCGGGATGCGTCGACGACGGCGCGGGATAAATCAGGGCTATGGCCTGACGCTGAAACCGATCCGTCACCAGCTTGCCAACGCCTTGCTTCTCGACCGGGGGGATAGCCCGTTCCGGTCGCGGCGCTCGGCTCTTCCAATTGCCGCAGATGCGCTCGGCCATGTCGACGACCGACTGCGGATCGACGGCACCGCTGACAATCAACACCATGTTCGCCGCGTGATAGCGTGATTCGAAATAACCGAAGAGTTCATCGCGCGTCAGTCGGCCGATCGTTTCGGCAGTACCGAGCACCGGCCAGGCAAGCGAATGGCCTCTATAAAAACGCTCATGGATCAGATCGTATGCCTTGCTCTCAATGGAGTCCTCCGACATGGCGATCTCTTCGAGAATCACCTTTTTCTCCATTTCGAATTCTTCCGGCGGGACGATTGAACACATCATGTCGGCGAGCAGCTCGATCTGCTTCTCCAGATCGTCCACGCGGACCCAACCGTAATAGACCGTCTTCTCTTTCGAGGTATAGGCGTTGTAGGTGCTGCCGAGATCGTCGAATTCCTTTGTGATCTGCTCCCAACCTCGTTTCCGGGTTCCCTTGAAACACATGTGTTCGAGGAAGTGCGAGACGCCCGCCAACTCGGGGGGTTCGTCGCGTGCACCGGTCTGTACGAGGAAACCGCCGGCGGCGCTGTGTGCGTGGGGCATCGGCTCGATCACGATCCGCAAACCGTTCGGCAATGTGTGCTCGATGAATCCGTTGTCCTGGTTCAAGACGAAACTCCCTCCAACGCCCTCGGCCCCAGGGTCTGAACACACAGTTGATCGCGCTTGTGGTTTGCCAGGTAGTGCCGCAAATCGTCTATCGTCACCGCCATGACCTTCTCGTTTTTCTCCGATGTCGAGACCGGGCGACCGTGGTGAAACACGTCTCCACTCAGTTCATTGACGCGGGCACGGGTGATATCGCCGTGCGTTTGAGTCTTGGCGATAATACCGATTTTGGCACGGTCCAGTTCCTCCTGCGTGACATCTTCACCGAGTCGGTCCACCTCGCGCAATAGGGTCTTCGCCGTCTGATCGCAGCGTGCCGGCATGGTCGAAGCGCCCATGAAGACCATCCCCGCATTTCGCGGGTGTTCATCCCACGCGCCGACCCAATAGACCAGGCCCTGTTTCTCTCGTACCTCGGTGAAGAGGCGGGAACTCATGCCCCCGCCTAGGACGCCCAGCATGACACGTTCAACCGCGTATTCGTCGTGTGTGACCGGCGTCCCGGGCCAGCACATCAGGATGTGTTCCTGCTCGAGTTCCTTTTGATGGTGGCGGACGCCGGGGGAAAACTCGACTTGGACACTGTCGCGCTTTGGACGGGACGCATCACCGAATCCCGTAAACAGCGTATCCACATTTTTCGTAAAGGTGTCCACGTCGACCGCCCCGCCGACGCTGATCTGCATGTTCGATGCTGAAAATTGAGATCGCCAGTATTCCACCACATCGTCGCGGGTGATTCCCTTCAGGCTCTCTTCCGTCCCCAATTCGTGCCGCCCCAACAGCCTGCCGTAGGCCTGCCGCGCAATCAGCCTGCCCGACATCTCCTGGGGATCATCCTCGAGGGCACTGAGCTCCTGAAGACCCAATTCGACCGCCACGTCGCAGAATTCTTCCGGAAAGATCGGGGATCGAAGCATCTCCGCGTGGAGTGAGAGGGCCTCCTTCGTGTATTCGGGCAGGCAGTTGCAACGAAAGACGAAGGACTCGCGGCCGACGGCGATGCTCGTCTGTGCGCCGAGGGTGTCGAAGGCATCGCTGAGGCCCTGGGCTGATCGCTTCTCCGTCCCCTTGGCGATCGTTTCCTCGACGATTCGAGCCAACCCGAGGCGGTTTTCCGGCTCGTCAACCAGCCCGGCGACCATTCGAATCTGAAAAGAGGTGATTCGGCGGCCCGGCATTTCCAGCGCGGCAAACTCGACGCCGCTCGCCAGTTTGTGATGGTGGTAGGTCTCCCCGTTGTTCATGGTGTGCGGTTATAGCTGGAACGTCCGTCGAACGCCATAGCGCCGTGCGACGAGTGGGTTCCGATTCCCATCAGTTGATTCCAGATAAGTCAGTGTGTCAGGGCGATTCGATCGGTTTTGGCTTGTGGACCTGGAAACGATCCGACGGCATGGATTCGTTGACCGCGATTTCGGAATAGGTGCATCCCCAGATCGTTTCCGGCGGTCCTTTCGCGTGTCCGGTCTCCCAGATCCAACCTCGCAGCAGATAGTCGTCCTGGTCGATCCAGAATGTCCAACGTTGGCCCCGATCCGGCCCGCGGCCGATCCGCGCCAGGACGTAACAGGGCCGCCCCCCTTTCCATGCGACTTCGCGCAACTTCCACGGTTCGTGATGACGCCGACCGTCCATCTCGAAGGCGACCTTTCCCTTGGTCATCAAGGTGACGAGGGGGAGCGGGATGCCGTCGGTTAGAAAATATGCGGAAGTCTCAATTGGAGTGTTCGTGATCTGTCGATGGGACTTGTAGCGATCCATTGCACTGTCATAGGTCCACCAGTCCGCTCCTCGAACCAGAGCCAGGTCCATGCCAATCTGTAAACGGCTGCGGTCGGGCCGAGCGTAGTCCCAGCGAATCGGCAAAACCTTATGAACAAGATCGCGATTGTCTCGCAGGAGACCGACCGCGCGAATCGTATGGATCCGCCTGTGCGCGGCGACGCAGCGATCGAGCACGTCCGTCACCGTGAGAGACGATGAGTTCATAGCGCGGATGGGATGGTCGCCCCCGCAGCCCGACGACAGCCAGACGAGGATCATGCCCCACCTGAAGAATCCGGCGCGATTCGAGGCCTCCCATCCACTGGGGGTCAATAACGATCGAGGCTTCACCGATTCATCCCTACGATTCAAACTGCGGAATCACGGCGAAGACCCCGCGCAAGGAAAAAAACTCTAATCGCCGATCGACCGACTCGCAACCGATTCACGGTTGCTATGCATCGACGACCTCCCAGCACGTCAGGACAGGGGATGGGAAAGCTATGCAGCTCTGGTGTGCGAACCAGGATACAGTCTTGTGCAATCGGGATGAAGTAGTCTATAATCCGCATCCGATCCGATGTGACGGCTGCGGAGCGTCGCATTCCGATTGAATCCAACCGATGGGCCATCGCGATGATTGACAAAAAGAAATACGGCACCGTTCAACGCCACCTTCAGGACTGTCTCGAAAATGTCTTCGATGACGTGATGGTTCAGATTGGTGACGACATTCATTATCGAGGCACCAATATCGTCATCATCAGCCGCGTGTTTGAGAGGCTCCTGCCCGAGCAACGCTTTCACCACGTCGTTCGAGCCGTGCCCAAGGATTATTACGAGAAGCACCTTCAAAGCGGCATCGTCTGGTTCGAACTGGCCCCCGGCGAGACGGGCGCCGACCTGATGAAGATGCCCCGCGCCTCGGACATCGCCTCGGAACAGGACGCGATTCGGAAACAGCTTGTAGAGATCGGGTTTTCCGAGCGGTTCAAGTCGGCCATTGACGCCGGCGCGGGACCGGCCTCAATCACGCATTTTGAAATCACGCGAAAGACCCTCGCCGATGCCGGCCTAGACCACACGCACGTCACACGGGCCTGTCTGTACATGATCCTCCACGGAGCCTATTGCGACGCGCACGTGTTGGCGGACGTGCTGCCCAAGCTGTCTTCCGAAGATGCGGCCTGAGCGAATGCACTGCTTGAAGCAGCGGCACACGCCGACTCAACACTGCTTGAAGTAGTGGCACACGTTTTCTATTCGCACTGCTTGAAGCAGTGGCACACATTGGATCAGGTGAGAGTGGTAGTCGAAAAGCTGCTGAGTAATATTTGGAAGAGGGTCTGCGACACGCGGATGATCGTGACCGGCCAACTGTCGGACAGGCCGATGCCGTTTCCGACGCCTGCGCCGACCTGTTCAAGGCCGTTGACGCATTGAAGCGCCTGGAAAAGAGGCGCGGCGACCAGCATGAGCGTGAGCTTCCGAATCCATTTGTATTGATTGTATCGTCGTCTCGTCATATCAACCCTTTCGGGGTGGCCGGGCTATCACCAATCCAATACTTGATCCTGCGGAAGCGCATCACACGTGTCGCGCATGGGATAATCAGTTTATCCAGTGAAGAACGGTGAACTGTTCCCACCGAGCAGTGCCTGCAGGATATCCGCCGAGGGGAAGGTCTGCAGCAACACCGCCTGAAACGAACCGATGAACAGGTTGAAGACGGATGATCCGACACCCAAGGCGGCCGAACCCGCGACAGCGCCGGGATCACATGTGCCCACGGTCTGGAAAAGCGGCATGGCCGCGAGGGGTAAGAGAAGCCGTTTCCGCCAGCGATAGAGTCGAATGTTCCACATGGTAGGATTCCCCTGTTTGTTCGATCTATTGGAATCGTTTAATCACGGCATTCGGGCCGCTTGGATGGGGGAGGATTCTACGGAAACTCCGGGGGCGACGCAACTCACAGGCGTCGAGCCTCACGGACTTCAAGTCCGTGGATCGTCATCGTCGTCACGGCTGGCCCGGCGGTATAGAATGGGCCGTGTGGGTACGCTACGACGCTTGAAATCGAACCCATCCGAAATCGACGCCACCCAAGCCGCGCGGATTCGTCGAAGACTCCTCCGCTGGTTCGACCGGGAACAGCGGGAGATGCCCTGGCGCGGCACGAGCGATCCCTATCGCATCTGGATCAGCGAGTCCATGCTCCAGCAGACGCAGGTGGCGACGGTCATCCCCTACTACGAGCGGTTCGTCGGGCGGTTTCCGACCGTGCGTTCGCTGGCCGAGGCGAATATTGATGATGTACTATCTCACTGGGCCGGTCTGGGCTACTACGCCCGGGCACGAAACCTGCACGCCGCCGCGCGGGCCGTCGTCAAGACATTCGGCGGCCGACTCCCAGAGACTGTCGAGGAATTGACGACGCTGCCCGGCGTCGGCCGTTACACCGCCGGGGCCGTCGCCTCGATCGCTTATGATAAACAGACGCCCGTAGTCGATGGAAACGTGGCCCGAGTACTCGCTCGGCTGTTCGAGATCGACGAGGATGTTCGTTCCGGTTCCTGCCGGGAGCGAGTGTGGGATTTGGCCGGTCGGCTCATGCCGCGCAAACGCTGCGGCGATTTCAATCAGGCGTTGATGGAACTCGGTGCGACCGTCTGCCTGCCGGGCGAGTCCGCCCGCTGCCTGCTCTGCCCGCTCCGGGACGACTGTGCTACTCGGGAGTCTGGCCGCGTCTCCGACCTGCCCGTCCGCACCCGCCCGGTCGCCGTCCAATCCGAGACGCACGTCGTCGCCGCCATCGAGCGGGAGGGTCGCTGGCTCTTCGTGCAGCGCCCGACCGACGGTCTCTGGGGCGGCCTCTGGGAGATGCCCACGGCCGTCCTCAACGGCGGCGCCACACACACCCTAGCCCGGCGGATCGCCATCGAGCATTTAGGCCCCGGCATCACCGTCCACCGCCAACCGTTTTGCACGTTCGAACACCGACTCACCCACCGGTCGATTACATTTGTCGGGCATGTCGGTCGAGTTTCAAAAAGACAAGAAACTACTCAGAATCGTCCGCATGCGTTTAGATGGCTGGCCTTGAACAAGATGGATTCTATGGGCATATCCAAGGCCATACGAAAAGTCATTTTCACACTACAACAGGATGCTGATGCCTGTGACAAGAATTTGTAGCCGGTGATCCATACCGGCTGGGAACCGGTGCCACAGTTCAGCATGGCCGCGCTTCGCTTGGCCATGCCACCCTCTTTTTGCACTGCTTGAAGCAGTGGCACACATTTGCGTTGTTGGCCAACAGATGCCCCGCTATAGTGCCGAGCCATGGCACGGCAGCCCGCGCGTTTTATTGGTTCGGCACGACTCATCGCGGTCTGCACGCTGGCCTCCCGCGTCACCGGCCTCGCACGCGACATCACCATCAACCACATCTTCGGCCAG
>JBHHUV010000122.1:0-7747 GCA_046754005.1 Phycisphaerae bacterium
GAACGACATGGACAACTCGGTCTACACCACGCCCGTCGCGGCGAACGGGGTGTTGTACATCACGAATCGCAACACCCTCTTCGCGATCGCGGAAAAATAGACGGGCAACGAGTAATCAGTTCGTGTATCCTCAGAATTGAACAGATCGTTTCAACATGGAATCATGAAACAAAGAATGGACAGGATCTGCTGGACGTACAGAAGATATTGCTGCACAAGCCGGCCGCGGGTCGAAAGCGAAAAAAAAGAGTAAGCGGCAGGGCGGATCAATCAGATTTTCTCGCGACGAGATCGTTGATGAAATGACCACCGAACTTGAACAACGCGTGGCCGATGCGAAACGACGACTCGACGCCCACACCCGCGAGATCGTGGCCTGGCATTTCGATCCGGCGACGGGGTGCCCGTTCTGGCTGGACTATGCCGAGAAACTCGACTGTGATCCGCGCGAGGAAATCCGGGCGTACGCGGACTTGGACAAGTTCGAGGGCTTCCGCGATGAGTGGCTCCGCGGCGGGCCGGTTCGGCGGTGGGTGCCGCGGGCCTATGCCGATCGGCCGGTCTATGTGTTCGAGACCGGCGGCAGCACGGGGGTGCCCAAGAGCCGGGTGAATATCGACGACTTTCGGATCGATTACGAACAGTTCAGCCAGACGCTGAGCGATGAAACCTTTCCGCGCGGGGCCGACTGGCTGATGCTTGGGCCGAGTGGGCCTCGGCGGCTACGGCTGGCGGTCGAACATCTGGCCCAGCATCGCGGCGGGATCTGCTTCTGCGTCGACATGGACCCGCGCTGGGTGGTGAAGCTCATCCGCAAGGGCCGCTCGAACGAGATGCACGAATACAAGGACCACGTCGTCGATCAGGGCCTGACGTTGCTCAAGGCCCACGACAACATCCGGTGTCTGTTTACAACGCCGAAGCTGCTGGAGGCGCTCTGCGAGCGAGTCTCGCTGGTGAAGCTGGGCCTGTGTGGCGTCTTCTGTGGCGGGACACAGATGACGCCGCAGTTTCACCGTTTCGCCCGGGAGGAACTGCTCGAGGGGAAGATCGAATTCGTCCCGACCTACGGCAACACGCTGATGGGCCTAGCCTGCTGCAAGCCGTTTGACGCCGCCGACAACTACGACATCATTTACCACCCACCGCAACCGAGGGCGATGGTCGAGGTCGTGGATTTCGAGGACGAGAAGACGGTGGTCGATTACGGTGCGTGGGGCCGGTCGCGGCTCACGACGCTGACGAAGGAGTTTTTCATGCCCCGGTTCCTCGAACGGGATGAATGCAAGCGAACGCCGCCGTGTGAGGCGTATCCTTGGGACGGCGTGGCCAACGTGCGGCCGTACTCGCGGTTTCAGACGACCGTAGTGGAGGGTGTGTATTGAGGGGAGCCTGGGGCTTCACACCGGATCTGACGTTTGGCGCTTCAGGGCCGGGCGCTGTGTCATGTCACTCCAGAGTCGAGCTTGCACGCTTCACCACATTCTGGGCAGATGCCGCTGACGTTTCCCGTCAGATTGTAGCCACACGTCAGACACAACCCCATTTTTCTCCGTCGTTCTCGGCGAAGCCTGCGATATAGCCAAGGGGCCACAAGACATAGTGGAAATGAAGACACGAACACAAGAAGCCAATGCGGGAAGGTAATGCCGATATAGCTCATTCCTGATTGGTGATTAGTGTTGCAAACGATCACTGGACCCAACAACAACGATTTCACATCCTTATTCCGAGTTGGAGTAAGCAGCGTGTATCGCTGACCAAATGTGAAAAAATGATAGTTTCGGGATTGTTTAGATCTTCCGCAGTTTTCATGTCGTCATAGATCCCCAACAAGTTTCCAATACGTCCTAGCCAGATGCGACCGGAAGCCGTGTCCAGAATATATACGTCAGACCTGTGCGCGAAGATGAGGGTGCTACCGGTGGCCGTAATCGGGGTTTGTTGTGATCCAACCAACGCGCTTGTCGTTGTTGGGAAAGAATCATAGCTTGTTATCCACAAGAGGATGGAAGACAACCAAGCGGTAAGGAAAAACGCCCACACCCCGACACCCATCCATTTTCGGATGCGTTGAGTTGTCGGTGTCCTGAGCATACTGGCATTCTAGTCGACTTGCTCGGGGTGCTGCTATCTGTCGACAGGCCCGTGCGGATCGAAGACGGCCTTGATGATGGGGGCTCTCGATCGATGGGTCAGGGCGGACAGGGCCGATCGGTATTGCTCGAGGGGGAAGCGTCTGACAGATAACTTCGATAAATCGAGGCGGCCTTCGGCGATCCAGCCGAGGACGATCTCGTAGGTGTGCCGTGTGCGACCGTCGAGGTCTTCGATCTGGCGGCCGCTGGTACCGATGACGACCTGCTCGTCAAACCAGATCGGCGTCGTGTCGAGCATCGTGATGCCCGTGGTGCCGACGGCTACGACGGTCCCTCTGGCTCTTGTCCAACTCAGTGCGAAGCCGAATCCAGGACCGGTACCCGTACATTCATAGGTCAAGTCGTAGCCGCCCAACAAGGCCTGGTTGCCGAGCCGCCCATCGAGGCGATGGCCGCAGGTGTCTTCTGCGACGGCCCGGTAGCGATCGATTCGTCGCATGGATCGTGGCATCCGCAGGACGTGGGTTGCGCCCATCTCACGGGCCAGCCGTTCTTGAAACGGGTGGCGGACGACCGCGGTCATCGTGTTGTCGTGGCCGAGCGCACGGATCGAGGCGATCACGCCGAGGGCGATGATGCCGGAGCCGTTGACCAGAATCGATTCCCCGTCGGCGGGTCTTCGACGCAGAACGGTATGGGCGGCCGAGGCGATCGGGTCGACCAGCACGGCGATTTCATCAGGTACATCCTTCGGCACGGCATGAAGTTGAGACTGATGCGCGAGGAAATAGCCGGCCCAACTGCCGCCGGTTCGGCCGTTGATTCCCAGGAGTGACCGGGGTGGAAAATTGTGATCACCGGGTGCCTCGCAGACCGAGCTTCTGCCCGCGCTGCATTGTGAACACGGAGGATCGATACCACGGCCCTCGCAACCGATGGCGGGATCGGCACAGACCCGTTGGCCGATCTCCCAGCCGGAGACATTGGAGCCAACGGCGTCGATTGTGGCCACATTCTCGTGACCGAGGACGGCGGGGAATCGGGCGAACTGCTGAAGGATCGTACAGGGATGATTTCGCAGAAGCAGGAGGGCCAGATCGGTGCCGCAGACACCGCCGAGGATCGTCTTCAGCCGCACCCAATCCGATCCTGGAAGTTCCGGTCGGGGCAGATCCTTCAGCCGCAGTCCGGAGAGCGATCCGAAGCAGGCTTCACTGGAGACGAATGAGGCCAACTTGGTGCAGATCCAACGTGGGGACGAGATGTCGTAGACGAGGGCTTTCATCGGGGTGCTGAGTATATCGCGAGCGACGAAAGATGCCCCCGTCGGGGGAATGGAGAATTGCAAATAGCGAATAGCGAAAGGGGGATGGCTGGTCTTGCTGGACCGGCTGCTGCGGGTTTGTCGGGATGACCCTCTGATCGCACCCAGTTGTAGCGTCCTTTCAGGGCTGAGTGGTTTCGATCGTTCTGACCCAGGGCGGCGCTTCGCTCTGCCCTGGGCTGACATGTTGCGGCCCCATCGGGGCAACCCGCATCATTCTGCGTGGTGATACACTTGTGGTCGATTCCGCATGAAATTGGGGGAGTCAACCGGGTTTGAGACTGATTTTCTGCGTATGGATCAGGGGGGTGCCGATGTTTCCTGTTTGAAAAACAACGACGACAAAAACAACAAAAACAAAAACAACAACAACAAAAACAACAAAAAAAACAACAACAACGCACCGGCGGGACGCCGATGCTCCCCATGTGATGGATGAAACAGATCGAAGGGCTAGGTTCGGCGCGAGGTGTCGGGGCGTTTGGGGCTGGGGTCCGCGTATTCGTGGTTGGTGTCCACCACGACGTTGCGAACGGGAATGATGTAGTCTCGCCTGAGGGTGGAGAGGATCCGAGACAGGGTTTTGGCCTGTTCCGGCGAGACACGTACCCGATCGTTGCCGCACGAGAGCAGGATGTGGATGGTGCCGGGGCTGTTTCGTTCGTACTGGCCGGTCTCCCATGCCCGACTCTGAAACAGGCGACCGGTCTCGTCGACCCGGTAATGGTAGAAGCCGCCGGGAATTCGGTCGCTCTCTGCCCGGACGGAAATCTTTGTCCAATTCCGGACGGAGGCCCTCAGGGGGGTGACGGGGGAGAACTGGGCGATCCAGAAGAGGAAATAGGTGCCGCCGGTCATGGAGAGGACCAAGACGATCAAGGTCTTGAGGTGCCTGTGTTGATGTCGTGCCGCTACGGCTGGCATGGATTCCTCACTGAACCGGGCTGATTGCGGATACGGTCCGATTTTAGAAGGTGCTGTTTCTCAGTAGTATCATCGGCGAATCGGCCCGATCGGGGCCTCACTTTTCGAGAAAAAACCTGGGTCAGATCGAAAGATTCCCCGGATGTTTCCGGAAAGAGTTCGAACGTCCCGCATCCTGGGACAACACTTCCATTATCAGAACTTCCGCACAGGGTACGAACCCCTGTTCTGTCGTTCAATCGGACTGACTGGGATTGTTGCGGTTGGTTATATATTTGGATGCGAGGTGACAGCGCTGGAGGTGGGATTCGATAACGATCCATCATACTATCGGCGGGGTACCCATCCATGGACCGATCATGGTAGCGGCGATGGCTTCCAATATACAATCTCAATCGAATGGCATTTTTCGGGGGGGTACATGACAGTTCAGGCGGATCATCGATTCGATCTCGTCGGGGTCGAGTGATGAAAGCCCGGCTAAAGCCGGCTGAAGGGAAATGGAAAGGGCGTCAACCACCGGCTGAAGCCGATGGCATAACAAAAAAACTGCCTGGCTGAAGCCGGCATGGAATCCGCCGATTCTGACATGGACCCTCTTTCGGGGATTCTGTGTGGGGGGTGGTTGCGGAGATTCACATTCTACTTATGGTATTGACTTTTCGCGTCACTGCGTTGGATGCGGGATAACGGATCTTGGTCTAGTGTGAACAAGATCTGGCGCAAATATGAAATAGCCGGATTGCGATCCGCGACCACGATCGTTCGGATTCAAAGGTAGACGGTCTCGCACGCAGCGCGAAACAGGATATCGCCCTCTTGGAACTTCAGGTCCATCAGGAACGTCCCCGCGAACTTCGCTGGTTCCATGCGAGCAGCATGCTGTTCGGCGATTGGGGGACGAGCCGACTGTATGTGCTGGGTCTGGCGCTGTTCTACAGCGCGGGGGCCTCGCTGTATCACGTCATCGCGATGTGTGTATTGATGGCGGCGGTGGCCTGGGCCTACACGATCGTCTGCCGGTGTTTTCAGGACGGGGGCGGGGTCTATTCGGCCGCCCGGGCGGTGAACCAGCGGGTGGCGGTGGTCGGGGCCATGTTGCTGTTCGCCAGCTACGTGATTACTGCGGCGATTTCCGCGGTCGCGGCCTTTCGATACCTGGGGGTTGGGGTCGATCTGGCGCCGAAGCTGGCCATTCTCTCGATTTTGATGATCGGCGCGATCAATTTCGTGGGCCCCAAAAGCGCCGGCCGATTCGCCACCATCATCGCCGGGGCGACGCTGCTGGTGACGCTCGTTCTGGCCGCGCTGTGTCTTCCTCATCTCGGAGCGGGCTTGTCGAACATCCATTATGTGTCGCGGGGGGTGGGGAAGGAGTGGATCAGCTTCGTCCAGATCATCCTCGCGCTCTCGGGTGTGGAGGCCATCGCGAACATGACGGGGGTGATGGTCAAGCCGGTGGGTTCGACGAGCAAGAAGGCGATCTGGCCGGTTCTGGGTGAAGTCGTTCTGTTCAATGTTCTGTTTGGGATTGCCCTTCTGGGAATGTCGGGTCTATCGCTGGACACGCCGTCGCACGATCGGATCGTCGTGCTGGAACAGGCCGAAGGGAATGGAACGCTTCAGCCCGCGCAGCAGGAAGAACTGAAATTGATCCGCGAACAACGTGATGCCGTTTTGGGGGTGATGGCGGAGGCGTATGGAAACACGTGGTTTGCGGAGATTGCGAAGGTTGTCTTTGCGCTGTTGCTTCTGTCGGCGGTGAACACGGCGGTGGCGGGGATGATCTCGGTTCAATTTGTGATGGCCCAGGACAACGAGTTGCCGCCTGTATTTTTACGCTTGAATGTATTTGGCGTTCCGTGGGTGGCCATCGTATCGGCCTGCCTGGTCTGTTCGGGTGTGCTCATGGTTGCCGGTGAGGTAGACAAGCTGGGCCATCTGTATGCGATCGGGGTTGTTGGGGCGATTGCGGTCAACCTGATGTCTACGTTTCTGAACCAGGAAGTCGACATCCGTAAACTCGAACGAGTTGGCCTGCTGATGCTGGCGATCTTTCTCGTCGGGGTGGAATTGACCATCGTGGCGACCCAATGGCCGGCCGATCTGTTCGTGATCATAGTATTGTTCGGCGGATACCTGCTTCGATTGGGGATGAGAAAGGCGCCCGAGGTTCGGAAACATTTGCCCAAGGTTGCCGAGACGGTGGGCAAGCTGTTTGAACCGCCTCCGATTCCCGAGACGGGCGAGACGTTGTCGATGGTAGGGATCAAGCCGTTCGATCCCGGTCAGGGAAACATACTCGTGGCGACGCGGGGGAATCCGGAATTGCTGAAGTTCGCGGCGGAGGAGGCGGCGGCGCGAAAGTCGAACCTGATCGTTTTGTTCGTGCGCGATATTCAACTGAAGTACGGTCCACCGTCGGGTGACGGCTATCGGCCCGAGGACGATCCGGAGGCGATCACCGTTCTGTCGCAGGCGACGCGTTGCGCGCGGGAGGCGAAGGTGCCGTACATGCCGATCTATTGCGTTGCACGGTCGGCGTCGGAGATGATCCTGGATTTTGCGGGAACCTATGCGGCGGACTACGTGATCATGGGCGTTACGCGGCGCGGGGCCTTGTTCCGGGCGTTGCGCGGGGACGTGATCGCGGCGGTGGCGACGCATCTTCCGCCGGAGACGAAGTTGTTGATTCATGCGTGAAGGGGGCGAATTTAATTTCGGATTGACGATTGTCGATTGACGATGGGGGGTCGGGGGGAATGTATTTCGGATTGACGATTGCGGAACAGGGGGCGGGGCAGCGGAATGGCGATTGCGGTACCGGATTGGGCGAAGGATGCGGTCTGGTATCAGATTTTTCCGGAGCGGTTTCGGAACGGCGATCCGTCGAACGATCCGCCGGGGACGGTTCCATGGACGCATGAATGGTATCAGCCTTACCGGGGCGATCCGAATGGGGAATTCGGCACCACATCGGGATTTCGTGAGGCGGGGGCATTTTACGATTTTATATACGGTCGCCGTTATGGGGGCGACTTGCAGGGGGTTCGCGAGAAGCTGCCCTATCTGCGCGATCTGGGCATCACCGCGCTCTATTTCAATCCGATCTTTCAGGCGGCGTCGATGCACAAATACGACACGGCGGATTTTCGCCATATCGACGATTCCTTCGGGGTCCGTGACAGCCGGGATGCGATTCGGGGCGAGACGACCGATCCTGAGACCTGGCAGTGGTCGGCGAGCGATCGCGTCTTTCTGGACTTCCTGCGTGAGGCGCATCGCCTGGGCTTCCGGGTGATCCTTGACGGCGTATTCAACCATGTCGGGCGCGGCTTCTGGGCGTTCCGGGACGTGCTCGAAAAAGGACGGGGGTCGCCTTATGCGGACTGGTTCGAGA
>JBHHUV010000123.1:0-7706 GCA_046754005.1 Phycisphaerae bacterium
GATCTTCTTGCGCAGTCGCGACTGGGTTCCCTCGTCTTTCGCGAGGAAATAGTCACGCAGCAGCGGCGCCGGATCGGGTTCCCCCATGCCGGGGGACAACGATACCAGCATCACAAAGAAGGCTGTGTGCATCATGCGATCACCTTGGGGGGAGTGTGAAAACGAGTAAGAGTATGTCTAAAAAATTTTGGGTACTGTGGAATCAGTCGTCCGACGACCGGTGGGATTTCGATCAACAATAACAAAAACAACAACCGGCGGGACGCCGATGTTTCCCGTTCGATAAACAACAACAAAAAAACAAAAACAAAAAAAAAACAAAAACAACAACTACGCACCGGCGGGACGCCGATGCTCCCCGGGGCAATAAGATGCACACTCAGCTCGTCAGGTCACCCGGCCGAAGCGGCGTTCGCGACCGGCATAGTCTCGCAGCGCCTTGGAAAGTTCTGCCTCGTGGAAATCCGGCCAATAGGCATCGGTTACGTACAGCTCGGCATAGCTGATCTGCCAGAGCAGGAAGTTGCTCACCCGCATCTCACCCGCTGTGCGGATCAACAGATCGGGATCGGGGATGCCCGTGGTGTAGAGGGCGTCGCTGACCGTCTGCTCGTCGATCCGGTCCGGATCGAGATCGCCTTCGGCCGACCGGCGCGCGAGCGAACGGATTGCATCCACCAGTTCCGTGCGGCTGCCGTAGTTCAGGGCCAGACACAACTGCATGCCCCGATTATCCGCCGACATCGAAACCGTCTCATCCAGTTCGCGAAGCACCTCGTCTGGAAGACCGGCCCGCCGCCCGACCTGAACGAGACGAACGTTGTTCTGCATGATCTCGTCCCGCTCCTTGATGAGGTACTTCACGTACAGCTTCATCAGGTGCCTGACTTCATCCAGCGGGCGATTCCAGTTTTCGATGCTGAAGCTGTAGAGCGTCAGGCATTCGATCCCCAGCCGGGCACAATAGGTTACGATTTCCCGTACATTTGCAGCGCCGACTTCATGGCCCATGACTCGCTCCAGACCACGCTTGTTTGCCCAGCGGCCGTTGCCGTCCATGATGATGGCGATGTGCCGGGGCATGCGCTCCCGGGCAATCCCCAGTTCAAGCTCTGGATCCAGTGATTCGATTGTTGGCATCTGTGTTTTCATTCCGGGGTGCCGGTCGATCGTGGCCTTGCGGTCGGCCCCCACGCTTATCAGCGTGATCGGGACGCCCAGGAGTGCTTCGATCCGATCGAGATAACATCGCGCTGCCTCGGGCAGTTGATCGTAACACGTCACGTCCCCGATCTCACCCCGCCAGCCTCTCAGCGTTTCATAGACCGGCTCGACGGCGCTGAGGACCGCGGCATCCGATGGGAACGAGCGCAACATCGATCCGCCGAGGCGATAATCCGTACAGATGCGCACCTCGTCCAGCGAACCCAGGGTATCCAGATGCATGACGACGAGTTGAGTGATTCCCGACAGCGCGACGGCGTATCTCGCCGCGAAGGCGTCGAACCAGCCGCACCGTCGCGGCCGACCGGTCGTGGTTCCGTATTCGTGGCCGCGCTCGCGGATCGCGTCGCCGGTGGCGTCCGCCAGTTCGGTCGGAAAGGGACCGGCGCCGACGCGGGTCGTATAGGCCTTGATCACACCGATATGAGTTCGTATGGCGGATGGCGGGATACCCACGCTCGCGGCGATGCCGCCCGAGATACATGAGCTGCTGGTCACGTAGGGGAACGTTCCATGGTTCAGATCCAGCAGGCTGCCCTGCGCTCCTTCGAACAGCAGCCGATCACCCCGCTCCATGGCATCGTGAATCACCGGCGTCGTATTTGTGATGTGCGGCCGCAACCGTTCGGCGAATTGCAGCATGTCTTCCGCGATGGCGCCGGCTTCGAGGGGATCTTGATCCTCGTAAAGCGCGGAGAAGAGGGTATTCCGCTCGGTGACCACATCGGCCAGCCTTTGCTGGAACGATTCAGGTCGATTCAGATCGCCAACTCGAAATGCGCTCGATCGCAGCATCTTATCCGCCTGGCACGGGCCGATTCCCTTTGAGGTCGTTCCGATCCTTCGATCCGGAGCAAGTCTGTTCTCCGAAAGTCGATCCTGTTTTTTGTGATAGGGCATCACGAGATGGGCCCGATCCGAGATCAGCAGGTTATCGCCGACATCGATATTTCGCGTTCTTAGACCCTCGATCTCGGCCGACAGGATCTCCAGATCCAACGCTACGCCGGGGCCGATGATGTTCAGCACGCCGGGCCGTAGAATCCCGCTCGGGATCAGGTGCAAGGCGAATCGCTCGTCGCCGATCCGCACCGTATGACCCGCATTGGCCCCGCCGGCGTAGCGAACCACGCCATCGAAGTGTTCGGTCAGCAGATCTACCACCTTCCCCTTGCCCTCGTCCCCCCATTGGAGGCCGTTGACGCTGGTATGTCCGAGTGATGGATAATCCATAATAGCTGGTGTCCCGGTGCGGGCCGAGGCAAGGCTCATGCGGCTTGCATGCCCCCCCTCGCGTGCACAGACATACTTATACCGGGCCTGCGGCGACCTGAAAAGCACCGTGCGGAGCGTGTTCGCCGCCGCCTGGGGGGGGTATAATCTTATAGCCAGAAATCTGGGTGGGGCGCATCGGCGTCCCGCCGGTATGAATGGGCGAACGGACCCCTGGCCACCTTGATGCTGGTCCGACTTGCGGGTCGGGAATCCTTGTTTTGCATATGGAGCGCGAACCCACGTGATCGGTGAATTTGATCTTGATGAACAACTCAACAGCCTTGTCGGCCGGATCGTCGACAGCTATGTCGCCGAGTCCAAGACGCGCCACATCGGTCGCGGCTACATGCCGAGCCGGCAGGAGGTCATCCGCATCATCGATCTCCTGTTCGAGATCTCCTATCCCGGCTATTTCGGCCGCCAGCAATTGTCCGCCAAAAATGTTCGCTACCATGTCGGCGAGATGCTGCCCAAGCTCGCCCAGGCGGTCTATATGCAATCCTTCCTTGCCCTTTGCCACAATAACGAGACCCAGGGCAAGTACGATCCCAACGGCCCCGCGGATCAGTCTCTCCCCCTCGACAGCAGTGCGCGAGAACTGGCCACCCAGTTTCTTGAACGGATTCCCGCTGTTCGCGAGAAGCTCGCCCTCGACGTTGAGGCGGCCTTTGACGGCGATCCCGCTTCTGCCAATACTGACGAGGTCATCTTTGCCTATCCCGGCATCATCGCCGTGACGGTTTATCGATACGCTCACGAGTTGCACCGGATGGAAGTCCCGCTCATTCCCCGGGCGATGAGCGAGTGGGCCCACCTTCGGACCGGTATCGACATCCATCCCGGCGCACAAATCGGAAAAAGCTTTTTCATTGATCACGGAACCGGCGTGGTCATCGGCGAGACAACGGAGATCGGCAACAACGTGAAGGTCTATCAGAGCGTGACGCTCGGCGCGCTGAGCTTTCTGAAGGACGAGCGCGGGCGCATGGTTCGAGGCTACAAGCGCCACCCCACGGTTCGGGACAACGTGACCATTTATGCCAACGCCACGATCCTCGGCGGCGACACCATCCTTGGCGAGGGCAGCACGATCGGCGGTTCCACCTTTGTGACATCGAGCGTTCCCGCCGGCTGCACCGTGATCAGTACGCCGCCCGAGTTGAAGGTTCGCCCTCCCAAGCAACCCCAATCCGGCCCCGCCCATGACTTCACGATCTGATCCCGTGTACAACGAACTGAGTGATGGCTTCAAGATCTACACGCGGAGTTTCAAGGACATTCGTATGAATCTGCTTCGTGGTATCGCAGTGCTGACGTTTACGGTTTTGTTTGCCGCTTCGGGCTGCATGACTCCGGAAGAATGGGATCGTTTCTGGAGCAAGTACAAGGGTGGGCAACCCAGCGCCAAGCCCAGATCCGTTTCCGCCAGCCCCGCCATTCGCGACACGATCGCGCCGCTGGTGACGCTTCAGGGAATGCGCGTCAATCGGGTTCGCGGGTTCGGTCTCGTCGTGGATCTGATTGATACCGGCGGAAGCGACGGGCCCGAAATCGTCAAGAACTTTCTGATGAAGGAAATCCGGCGTAAGCAGGAGATCGGTCAGCCCGGCCCCGCCCCTCTGGAGATGGTCAACAGCCGCGACACGGCCATGGTCGAGATCGTGGGCGATATCCCCGCCGGCGCCCATAAGGGAGAGCGATTCGACGTTCGTCTGGCCGCGCTGGGCAGCGAGACCACATCGCTTGTCGGCGGGCGTCTCTTTCTGGGTGAACTCAAGGTCTATGCCGACACACCCAGCGGTGTTCTTGGCGGCAAGACCCTCGCCACCGCGGGCGGTCCTGTTTTCGTCAGCCCATTCAACAAGCACGGTGAACCCACCGATACGGTCAATCTCAAGAAAGGCGGGCTTGTGCTCGGCGGTGGCATCGTTCAGGAACCTCGTGAGATCCGTCTCGTGCTCAACGATCCCAGTTTCAGCATTGCCCGACGAATGGAACAGCAAATCAACAGCCGCTATGCGACCGACAAGAAGGTTGCCCTGGCCGCGCGGGCCAGTCACCTGACGCTGACGATTCCGCCCGAGTATCGCGATCGAAAGTGGTACTTTCTCGAGCGCGTGCTTCACACGCCGATGAATCCCTATCCTCAATTTCTCAACCAGCGCACGCGGGATCTGATCCAGGAATTCGACGAGCCCGATGTAGATTACAGCGCCCTCGGCCTGGCGCTCGAGGCCATTGGCAAGAACGTGTTGCCTCGATTGAAAAAGCTCTACACCCACGAATCCACCGCAATCTCCTATTTCGCCGCCCGGACCGGCCTGCGACTGGAGGATCGCGACGGGCTTGACATCGTGGCTGAACAGGCGGGGGATCCGAAAAGCCCCTTCCGTCGCGAGGCGATCGCGGAGCTGGGCTGGGCGGTGAAAATGTACGCGGCCGGGGAGCACCTGCGAAAGATTCTCGACGATCCCGACGACGAGATCCGCATCGCCGCCTACAAGGCCCTTCGCCGCCGCAACCATCCGGTCATCGAGACGAAGGTGCTCGATAAAGACAATGCCATCCTCGACATCATCGACAGCCGTGGAAGTTATCTGATTTATGTCCAACGGGCACGGACGCCCCGCATCGCCCTGTTTGGAAAGACGATGCGCGCCAAGCCACCGGCCATGTTTCCCGCCGATCGAATCGACAATCGTCGTCTTATCACCCAGATCAGTGCCCAGGCCGACGACAACAACCTCACTCTCATCTACTGGAACAAGCGCAACCGGAAGATGTCCCCCAATCTGGAAGCGCCGATGAACGTGGCGAAACTTATTGCTTACCTGGGTGATTCGCCGAACAAAACGGAGGATGGAACCCTGACGGGATTCGCCGTTCCCTATTCAGAAATCGTCGACATCCTCTCCGCCTTCTGTGAAACCCGAACGATTCCCGCGAAGTTCGTCGTCGAGCCCCTCGAAGACGCTCGTGACGGAACCTCCAACGAACGAGATGAGACGGAGTTTTAGAGTTGCGGGTTGATCGTTACGCGTGACGAGTTACGCGTGACGCGTTGCGTATCCACACAGATCCCAGAGAAGAGCGATACAACAATTCCCCGAACTGTTCTGCGTTCCTATTCCGCGACCGGCACTCGGTTGTGCACCACGCTGAAGCGGTTGGCGACGAAAGCCCCGTCGCAGAGGGTGGCATTGCCGGCCGGGTTCGCGCCCGAGACGTGAAAATCGCTGAATGCCGCCGACTGGTTCACGAAGATCTGCCCCGTCAGGTTACAGGAGAGCGGAACGCCTGCCTCGGCCGTGGCCGTCATCGCCGACTCCAGGACCGCCGGATCGGTCGAATAGATCCCGCAGGTGATGGCCCCGTGTTTCCGCGCCGCCTCCGACGCCAGCCGGATGCTCTGATCGGTATCCTTCGTCGCAACCATATAGACAATCGGTCCGAATCGCTCCTGCATGTAGAGGTCGCGCCGTCCGCCGTCCGTCTTCAGGATGATCGGCGATCGCATCCGCGCTTCGGGAAAGGCCGGATGCTTCAACCGTTCCGATTCTCGAAGCACCTCGCCTCCCTCGCTCGCCGCCTTGTCGATACGGTCTTCCGTGGACTCGTTCTGGATGCAGCCCAGGATCTCGGCCGCCCGGGCCGGATCGCCTAGCAGGCCGTCCACCGCCTTGATGATCGTCCGGGCGACGTCATCGAATGCCATCCGCTCGCCGCCTGCCTGGATGCCATCCTTCGGGATCAACAGATTCTGCGGCGTGGTGCACATCTGGCCCGAATAGAGGCTGATCGTAAACGCGATGTTCGCCGCCACCGGCTTGATATCTTTCACACTGTCGATAATGAACGAATTTACACCCGCCTTTTCGGTGAAGACAACTGCCTGTGTTGCGTGCTTCTCGATCCAGTCGCCGAAACCCGACCCGCCGGTGTAGTCGATGATTCGCACCTCGGGCCGGATGACCAGGTCCTTCGTGTTCGGGGCGCCCTTGCCGCTGGTCACAAGTGTCATCAGGCTCGCGTCGAATCCGTTTTCTTGAAGCACCTCTCGCGCGACTTCGACCGTGATCGCCAGCGGGAGGATCGCCCCGTGATGGGGTTTGACCACGACGGCGTTGCCGGTCACCAGGCTTGCAAATAGACCAGGATATGTATTCCATGTTGGAAATGTCGAGCAGCCGATGACGGCCGCGATGCCGCGCGGCATGATGCGAAACCGTTTCTCCAGCGTGATGAATGCCTCCTTGCCGACACGCTTCTTCCATGTCGCCCGCTCCGGCGTTCGCGACATTTCCTCGTAGGCATAGGCGATCGCCTCCAGGCCGCGATCCTGCGCGTGTGGGCCGCCCGCCTGGAATGACATCATGAAGCCCTGACCGGTCGTGTGCATGACGGCGTTGGCCATCTCGAAGCTTCGCCGGTTCAGCCGAGCCAGGATCTCCAGGCAGACGCCGGTCCGCACCGCGATGCCCGCATCCCGCCAGGCGGGAATCGCCTCCCGCGCGGCGGGCAGGAGCGCGTCGAGGTCCACCGCCGGATAGGTGATGCCCAGGCTGATCCCATAGGGAGATGATTCGTCGCCGACGTGCCCGATCGTGCCGGGCTGATCGATCTCGAAGGGTGCGTTCAGCCGGGCCTTGAACGCGGCCTCGCCGTCGGCCTTGGCCGTTTCCCCGTAAATCTTGCCGCTGGGCATTTCGGGATAGGCGCTCCAATAGGTTCGCTCGCGAATCGCCTTACGGGCGCCGTCCAATGTATCCTGATGACGTTCAAAAAGTGGATGACTCACGGTCTTTTTAGTCTCCTGCTATGGTGTTGACCCTGGGGAGGATCGAAGAGGGAAGCCCGCCGGCCAATCCGGCGAACTGGATTTTCGATCCGATTGGAATCATAACCGATCCCCCGGGCGGACAGTAACGGCAAGGGTGTCGATGGGGTTCCGGATGATGGTGTCTCTGGTGCCCGAGAGGGGGTTCCTGTGAGCGGCGGCTTTGTGTTTGTTTTTCATGTTTTTTTCCTTTCAACGGGGGTTTCTGGATGCGTCGTATATTCGTAAGTCATTGTATTTTCTATTGTTATGTCTCCAAGGTCCGCTTTTCGAGCGGTGGGAATCAGTGGGAATACGTGGGAAAAAGTGAGAATAAGTGGGAATTTGGGACGGTTTTGGTGGGAATACGTGGGAATTGGGTGAGAATAAG
>JBHHUV010000124.1:0-7600 GCA_046754005.1 Phycisphaerae bacterium
CCATAGACAACGACGAACCATAGACAACGACGAACCAACGACGACGATGCAATGACGGAACGCCAATGGTCCCCGTTTTTTGGTGGGAGGTTTATTTTTCCAATCAGGGGCCGGTGTCGGAGAGGGTTTCGATGGCGTCCTCTTCGGGGAGGCCGGCGATCCGGGAGGCAGGGCGTTGGGCCGGTGCGGTGACGGTGCGAAGAATCGGATTGTCCGCGAGGAAACGCCCTCGATAGGCTCGCTTCAAGCCAAAATACAAGCGCGGCTCGCCCAATGCCCAGATGGTTCGGATCGGCGAACTCCAGACGTTCCCCAGTACCCGCCACGGGTGGGCAGTGGCCCAGGCGGTTCGCCGTTCAAGCGGTTCGACTGTCGCCGGCAGGGGGATCATTAGTACGCTGCCCCTCGTGAGATCGATCGCGGACAGGCCGCCGTCGGTCCACGATGTCGTTGGTGTATCCGCTGCCTGAGCGACATGGTTGTGGGTCATATCCCCTTCGGCGAGGTCCGTTCTCGGCGCTTCCGCCATCGAATTGGAATCGGACGATTGCGCGAAGTCTGGAATCATCCTGTCTCCATCCGTGTCCTGTGAATCCATCGGTCGTGGTGCCTCGTTCGATCGATCAAGAATGACAACTGTTGTTTCGGTGGATTCGATCCATTCCGATTCGCCGTCCTTCGCTTGGTCGCTGAATAGTCCATCGTCCGTTCGGCGGCTGTCGGTCAGGCGGCTGTCCGGAAAGTTTCCGGGGCCTGCTCCTTCCCAGACCAGACGGCTGTTGGTTTGCGGAAGGCGCGCCACCGCCGTCGCGAATGGGAGAACCTGTGAAATGAGTATCGTCGGCTCCGGATCATCGACCGGCGTCTCCGGACAGTCGGCGTTCGGGATTCGATCCTCATTCGTGACTTCCGTTGCCATCACAACAGGTTCGGTGGACACGGTTTCGTTCGATTTGATCGGTTCGCTCGCGATTGATTCATTGATCACATCGCCTATGGTCCGGAGTGACTCAGTCATTTGAGTTTCGAGCGATTCGTCGGCGACGGCATGCTGGTTTGACGTCGGCTGCGAAGGCGTGATTGTGTCTTCTGAGGACGTTTCGACCTCTGCATAAACCGGCGGCTCGACGTTCGAGTCAGGCCCAATCGAACTCGTCTCCACCTCCGTGTTCGTGATAACCGCAACGCGTTCGATTTCCTGTTCGGTCTTGATCGTCTCGGCTGCAACCAGTGCCTCCTCTACCGGAAGCGGGCACGAATATTGAAGGCTTCGATTCTTCGCCAGATCCTCGGCTTCGATGCGAAACGTGATTTCCCGGTGGATCAGCTTCGGCGGAATTTCATATTGGATGGAACCGGAATTGGCCAGATCTCGTTGTAACTCGAACAGCGGCGCTTCGTCATCCGAGGTCTCGGGCAACAGACTGATCCGCACCGCGTGCTCCGCGGGATGAAGATCTTCAGCCTGCCAGTGTAGCGTGACTATTTCGCCGACATGGTATTCGTCCCGCTCAGGCTCAATCGCGATTTTGACATGAGGCTCAGTGCGATCGACGTGATAGATCCGATCGATGCCGGCTTCGAGTGGCTTTGCGCCGGTTCGATCCAGTCGGACGAAGCGAATGCCGTAGTCGCCGTCCTCTTCGACCTCGAAGGGAAAAAAGTTTTGTCCGGGCTTGAATATGCCCGCCTTCTGCCAGCGGAAACCGTTGTTGTTCGTCCAGCGGACTTCGATGCAAGACTCCGGCTTTGGTTGAATCGTATCCGGTCGGCGGATCATGACGAGCCGATTCTGGGAATAATAATGCCGTGAATCCACGGACACCGGACGCGACAGGTTAACCTCTGCGTCTGCCGATCGATCGGCATCGGCCCGTTGAGGCGCGACGGTTCGGTGACGGCTTGTCTTCGCACGCTCGGCCCGTGCGACGCGATCCTGGGACCGGAAGGGGGCAAGCATTTCGCTACATCCGGTTCCTGCCAGGCAGAGGCCGGCGATCACGAGTCCGATTGTCCGTGTTTGTGTCAACATGTTGGGCATCCTTGCTTGTCTGTCATGATGATCCATGAGAAGTGTACCGGTGGGATATCGATCAGCAATGGCGCGCCAGCCGCACCGTAATGAATGTCAGGTTCAATATCGACTTGGGTTTGCATTGGGCTTGACGCCGGGGGGTTTTGACACCTGCATCCATCGTCTGGAGCGTTTGCATGGAGTCTGTTGATGCGTCGGATTTCAGTACTGTGAGATGGGATTAGAAGCTGTGTTTGGATTGGAGTGGTTTATTCATGTGAGCGCTGACCGCTTCCTTACGGGCGCGGCTCTGATGTGGCGCGGCTCTGACTGGGGGAGTCAGGCTAGATACCGGACGGCATTGCGGAATAGTCTGAGACCGTCCGGTGGGGATTCAAGGCTGTTTTCAGGGTTGATAGGGCGGATTTGCAGGGGTGAGTGGGTCGCCACGAGGCATCGTTCCGGATGGGGCATCAGACCTAGAACACGCCCGGTCAGGTCGACCAGACCGGCGATGTTTTCAATGCTGCCATTGGGATTTTGCGGATAGGCGACCGGTACGCCGGAACGATCGACATAGCGCAGGGCGATGCGATGTAACTTCGTCAGGGCCACCGCGTGCTCGGAACTATCCTCTACGACAAACTTTCCTTCTCCGTGGGCGACGGGTAGATGGTAAAACTCACCTTCGCACAGAAACGGACAATGCGAGACCTCAGCCCGGACGTGAACCCAGCGATCTTCGTATCGCCCCGAGTCGTTTTGGTTGATGGAGACTGCCTTGGGGAAATCCGGCCCGGGCAGCAGGCCCATCCGGACCAGAACCTGGCAGCCATTGCAGATGCCCAGGATGAGACCTCCGCGATCGAGCAGGTGTTGGATGGCGTCGGCGAGGTGACGCCTGAGTTGGTTGGCGAGGATCCTGCCCGCGGCGATGTCGTCGCCATAGCTGAAGCCGCCCGGCAATGTGAGGATCTGATCGTCGAGGAGCAAGTCGGGGTTTTCGATCAGCCGGTTGATGTGGATGCGCCGCGTTCGGGCGCCGGCGCGTTCCCAGGCGTGGGCGGTCTCCTCGTCGCAGTTGATGCCGGGTGCCCGGAGGATCGTGACGCGAATGTTGGCCATGTCGGGATTGTACCGCGGGGGGAAAAACGTCGAAACGTCGAAACGCCGAAACGTCAAAACAACAACAATTTCCGGGTGAAGGGGGTTGGTGTTGGGCATGCTTACCCGTCGCGACTGAAGTCGTGCCGTGTAAGCATGACACCCGGCATTGTTCTTGAACAATTCAGGGATCATTGTCGGATTGAGTCATGATTTCACTCACATCCAATTCGCAAACCTCCCCGCACTCCGGGCACCGGCCACTGACGTTGGAGAAGAGGTTATAGCCGCACCGCTGACAATGACCGGGCGGAATCCGGCGGCGGTCGCGCCAGTATAAATATGCGGTCGGCAAGGCCATTGCGGACAGGACAAGATAGAGAGGGATGTTGAAGAACCAAGCATAGTAATTGAGGTAAGGATTATGCCCGGAAACCACATGAAAAGGATTCACGTACGGTCCCTCGACTGGGATCTTGAGTGGTCGACTGCCAAGCCATTTCCAATGCCACCTTAGCGGAGGCCTCTGAAAGGTATCCTGTGTTCCGGGCATGACGAATTGTGGAGTTCGGATATATTGACGGGCCCATCCCGCATCACCCTAGATATGCAGAGAGCCGCTATCGATGGTGAATGATAATCCGTGACGTGGGATCCCAAACACCTGGTAATGACTCGCATACCAAGCACACAATACCAACACACACGCCCCTGCCCCCGACCACTTGAGGATATGCCGAATTCTCGATTTCCTGTGCATGTCAATATTCTACCCACCCCGAATCGCTGAGTCGCGTTTAGTCACCCCAGACCAGAAAAGGCGACAGAAAATCCCCCAATCCCCGATCCCCCCATCCATAATCCGAAATTCTTCTGTCACCGGGCTTTTTGACTTGCACGCGTGGGGGGTCGACAATGATGGAATGCGATCAATACTCCCTCGTATGGATTATTTTCGGCGGGGCTGTTTGGGACTGTGGGCGGCCACCTTGGTGGTTGGCGCCTGTTGCGGGGCCTGCGATTCGAACCGGTCTACGGCGGCTCCACCGGCGACTGTGATTCCGAATCGAATCGTCACGATCGCACCGAACGCCGCCGAGACGATCGCCGCTCTGGGGGCGGCCGATCGGCTGGTGGGCGTGAGCCGCTATTGCGACTACCCGCCCAAGTTAATCGGCCTGCCCAAAGTCGGCGGTCTGATTGATCCCGACCTCGAGGCTATACTGCGGTTGAGACCTGACCTGGTCATCATTCGTGGGCGAATTCCCCGGCTCGAACGATTGTGCCGGGACCGGGGTATCCCGCTGTACCGCGACCAGACGGAGACTTTCGACGATATTTTCACGACGATCACCGAGCTTGGGGCCTTGTTGGACAAAACCACCGAGGCTCTCAAACTTGTCGCGTCGTTGCGCGATCGTGTCGAACGGATCCGCCGCGCCGTCGCCGGAAGGCCGCGACCGCGCGTGCTGTTCACAACGAATCGCGAGCCGGTTTCGTTGAGCCGCGTCACGACGGCAGGAAAGAATACCTTCGTCAACTCGGTGCTCACGCTCGCCGGAGGGGAAAACGTGTTTGGAAAACTGGATGTGGACTATCCCGAAGTCGGCCTTGAGGACATCCTTCTTGAACGACCGGAGGTGATCATCGAGGTGATCCCCACCCTGGATCGCCTGAGTGATACGATGCGGAAACAGATCGAGGATCAATGGCGTCGGCTGGGTCCGCTGCCCGCGATACGAGACCAGCGGCTTCATATTTTGCTCGACAGCTCGGTGGTGATTCCCTCCCCGCGCGTCGCCGAGTCCGTCGAGCGAATCGCCCGACTGCTCCACCCGGAGGTGGTCTTTGACGGACACTGAGGGGTCATCGCTGCGCGCGGAGCGGCTGACGTTCGGCTTTTCGAACCGGCCGGATTTTCTGAAGCCGGTCTCCCTCGACATGGCGGCCGGTGAATGTTGGGGGATCATCGGTCCGAATGGGGCGGGCAAGAGCACCCTCCTGCGTCTGCTCGCCGGATTGCTCCAACCCGCTTCGGGGGCGGTGCTTCTGCGCGGACGGCCTTTAGTAGAGTTTTCCGCACAATCGCGTGCCCGTTCGATGGCCTTTCTCCCCCAGCAGGTGCCCAATGATCTTGCGACTTGCTCGGGAGACGTGGTGTTGATGGGCCGCCACCCCCATCGGCGCTTCGGCCTCTTCGAAGACTCGGCCGATCGAGCCATTGCCCGGCGGGTCATGTCGGCTACGCAGACATGGGAGTTGGCCGAACGATCTCTGTGCACGTTGTCCGGTGGCGAGGCTCGGCGTGTCCACATTGCCGCCGCCCTGGCGCAGGAGCCGTCTATATTCCTGCTCGATGAGCCGACGGCGTCGCTCGATCTGCACCACGAACTCAGCATCTTCGAGATTCTGAATCGGCTGGCGGTGGAAGATCGACTGCTCGTCATCGTCGTCACGCACGATATCAATCTCGCTGCACGCTTTTGCAGCCACTTGGTTCTGCTCGATGATGGCGTGTGCGTGTCGGTCGGGGCTCCGAAAGATGTCATGCGGCCGGATGTTCTCGAAGCGGTATATGACGTCAGCCTGAAATCAGTGACTTCGGATCATGTCGGGGGGCAGTGGTGGGTTCCGTGGAGACCGCAACAGGGGGAGTCTCCACGCGCCGGCGATCCCGCTTCGCCTTCGCGCGACAAGGATATGCCATGAATCGACTGACGCCGGCACGCTATTTCATCACCCTCGGCGTCTTCGCCGTCGGAGTGGTGGCCGTGTTGCTGATCAGTCCGGGCATTGGAACCCGCTCCAGCCAGATCGGCCTGTCGGCGGCATGGCACGCGTTTCTTGACGGCGACACGCAATCCGATGCCTATTGGATCGGCTTCGGCCTGCGGCTGCCCCGGACGATGCTCGCGCTCGAGGCCGGCATCACCCTCGGCCTGTGCGGCGCGGTCTTTCAATCCCTCTTTCGAAACCCGCTCGCGACGCCCTACACCCTGGGGATCGCCAGCGGCGGTTCGCTCGGGGCGTTGCTGGCGATCAAGCTGGGGATCGATCTCACCCTGTTCGGGCTCTCGGGGCGGATGCTCTGCGCGTTTGCCGGGTCGCTCGTTGTGATCGGATTGATTGTCCTGTTCACTCGTGGCGGGCGGCGCATCGGCACGACCGAGCTTCTCCTTGCCGGTGTGACGATAGGCTTGTTCTGCTCCGCGATGGTTTTGTTCATCACCTACCTCTCCGACGAATGGCAGACTTTTTCGATGGTGCGGTGGATGATGGGCTCGCTGGTGACGGTCAGCGTCGGCGAATCGCTCCGGGGATTGCCGCTTTTGTTGCCCTCCTGGATCGTGCTGATCGCCTGCGGACGATCACTGAATCAATACCTCCTGGGAGAGGAACTGGCGGCATCGCGGGGGGTGAACCTCGCACGGCTGCGGTGGGTTTGCATCCTGTTCGCCTCGTTGTCGACCGCCGTAGTGGTGGCGCTGTGCGGGCCGATCGGCTTTGTCGGGTTAGTGGTGCCGCAGATCACGAGTCTGTGTGTTGGTCGCGATCGCAGGCTGCTCTTGCCGGCGTCGGCCCTGGCGGGCGGTGTGTTTCTCGCCGTATGCGATTGGATTTCGCAATGTGGACTTGGATGGGCCGGCGCCCTTGTCGGTCATCAACTCGGTAGTGCGATCCTCCCGATCGGCGTGGTCACGGCGATCGTCGGTGTTCCCATCTTTTTGGTCCTGCTCTACCGAAGGGCATCGACGTGGGTGCAATCGGAATAAAAAGAAAATCCGTTTGTGCTTCCAGTTCATCTCACGCAAGGCGTTTATCGAAAACATCCGGGGGCCATTTCTTCGATGCTTCGCGGCCTGGGGGTTATTCGTTTTTCAAGTCCGCGGATGTCGTATGCTGGGTGGGAAAACCAAACTCAGGTTTTGTGAGATGAACGGATTGTACCGCCCCTTCAGGGCTGCGTGTGTGGCTTTTGACCCAGGGCGGCGCTGCGCGGCTGAACAGCCGCTTCGCTCTGCCCTGGGCTGACATGTTGCGCCCCGTCGGGGCAAAAGAGGCGCATGCGTCCACCACCTGCAATAGTCCCGTGGCGCATAAAAAAATGGTCCGGCTGAAGCCGGCATGGATTCCGCCGATTGTGTCATGGATCCCGAATGGAGACGGACGGCATGGGGTCCATGACAGTTCAGGCGGGATCTTGTCGGAGCACAGTCCGGCATAATCCGTCCCGGAGGGACATGGGTGCGTTGTCACGGGTGGAGCGCAGCGCAAGACCGTGGACAACTCGGTCTTCTCACGCATATCTCATCGCCTTGACGCAGGCACGCTGCCCTCGCCCTTTCAGGGCGAGATGATGAAGCACTATGCACTTTAACCCACGGGTTCCGCTGCGCTCCACCCGTGGCCATGCGCCTACGCTCCTTCGGAGCGGAATGGTCGCGTGCCACAGATGCCGGCAGGGCGTTCGGTCCGCCGCCT
>JBHHUV010000125.1:0-7579 GCA_046754005.1 Phycisphaerae bacterium
CCCAATGACCTGCGTAGTTGCATGGTAAGCGCCTCCCCCCACTGCGCGGTTCTCCCGACCTGCCTCCGCATGGGCACGCCGTCGTAAGGGTGTGTCGGCCAGAAAGGCCCGGGGGTATACTGGATTCATACAATATCAGTGTTGAAAATGGGGTATCATTCTCCGCGTGAGGGGATTGAGGGTCCGACAAAACGCGGGATGATCCCGCCGTGCCATCAGCACCCTTATTGGACATGCAGCCGTGTCATTCGATCCCGCCGATTATCGAAAGGGTATCACGCTCGCCGGCGGTGATTTTATTACGGAACTCACCGATAAAATCGGGCACACATCGGACCCTCCCGAGCAAGCGAATGTCGAACATCCCGAACAGGTGCGGGATATCGCGGAGGCGTTCGTACAGGCCGGGGCGTCGATTCTGACAACTTATACGGACGGCGCGAATGCGGTGGCCCTGGCCGACTTGATCGAGACCGGCGACATAGACACGCTGTCGATCCGAGCGATCAATCGAGAGGGCGCCGTCTTATGCCGAGAGGCATTGGCGAAAAACCTCGAAACGAAAAGAAGGGTACTCGGCGCGATGGGGCCAGTCGAACACCTGATTTCGCTCGACGAAATCGACGAAACGGTCCTCTTCGATGCCTATCGCGCACAGGCCGTCGCCCTGGCCGAGGGGGGTGCGGACGCGATCCTCTGCCGATCATTCACGGAGATCGAGGCGATGGTCGTGGCCGTCCGGGCGGCCATCGACGGGACCGGACTGCCCGTGATCGGAAGTCTGATTTTTGATAGCGGGCCGGAATACAACGAGACGGCGATGGGGGTGAGCGTACCGCAGGCCTGTACGGCCCTGGTGGATGCCGGGGCGTCGATGGTGGGATGCGATCGGAGTGAATACCCGGATGGAACGGCGGCGATCGTGACACTCCTTCGGCAGTCTTGTGATTTGCCAATCTGGGTGGAGATCAACGCGGGCCGGGCGGAAATCCACGATGACCAAGTCGTCTATCCATCGACGCCGAAGGAATTCGCCGAGTCTCTCAGGCCGATCGCCGAGGCGGGAGCCGGTGTTATCGGCGGAGGATGGGGCGTCACGGTCGCTCACATCGCCGAAATGGCCCGATCCCGGGAGCGATACCTCTCACGGGAAAGTCGTCGTGGATAATAGCCGTTACCGGGCGAACTCGCCGATTCTTGACCGGGAGCGTAAGTTCAATATAATAAGGAGTTTCACACGCTTGTTTCCGCCGAGCGCGGGGGGTGTCCTCGTGTTCGTGCCATGCCTGAGATGGGGTGGGGGCGTCAAGCCGCAAACTGCCCGCAAAAACCTGCGGTTGTCCCACACGGTTTCGTCCGAAGATGTGTCCGGGAGGATTCACCATGAATCATATGAGGGGTCATTGTCACCGTTTCATCCGTGCCGCGATTGTGTCGAGCCTGGCCCTCGTTACGACGCCAGCCTTCGGACAGGATTTGACCGACGACATGGTGGGCCAGAATGCACAGGCATGGAAGATATGGAACGACCTTCAGCACGCGCTCGAACGGAATGATCTGGCACAGGGCGGTACCCTGACCGAGCAACTCGTTGCTGAAAATCAGTCCGACCTCCGCCTCGCCCTGATGGCCGACCGTGGCAGTTCCATCCGGTTGGAACAGTGGGCCGAGCAGGACGACGCCCCGGCGATCGTAAAGACAATCATTGAAAAGCTGGCAAACGGCCGGCGGCAACGCGCCCTCGCGGAAGACGGTTGGCACCTGGCGGCGATCGGTCGTTTCCAACTCGCCGACGCACACTTCAAGGCGCTGGATGAGGCCAATCCCGATCCTGTCGCCCTGCTCGAACTCGCCCGGCAAAATCCCAACCGCCACGACATCCTTCTGAAACTGATCAACCACGCCGATGTCGGACCGTCCGTACGGCGTTTTCTTGAGATTCTGAACCGGGGCGAGGACACGCTTCGTCGAGATCCCTATGAAATCTCGACCAACATCAACCGACTCGGTGGCCCACCGCGAATGGCCTACAACGCAATCAATCGGCTGAAGACGTCCGGCGAATATGCGATCCCCCATCTGATCCGGGCGTTGCAGGACGCGGGTCAAATCTCACTGCACCCGGCGATCATCCAGGTACTTCCAAAGATCGGGCATGCCGGTCTGAATCCTCTCTGCCAGGCCCTAGGGATGGGTGACGACGTGACCAAGGGGATCCTCATCCGGGCGGCGGCCGAAATCGGCTATCAACAGGCCGTGCCCTACCTGGCCAAGATCGCCCGGAATCCGAGCGAATCCGGCGAAGTTCGCGCGGCGGCGGAGAAGGCGCTTGCATCGTTTGGAATCTCGCCCGGAACGGACCTGTCGGTTCTGTTTCTCAAACTCGCCGAGTTGTATTACGCCGGCACCGACTCACTTCGGGCCGATCCTCGCACGGATACCGCCAATGTGTGGTACCTGCGGGACAACACCCTGCGTTTCATCCCCGTTCCGACGAGCATTTTCAACTCCGTGATGGCCATGCGCTGCTGCGAGGAATCGCTGCTCGCCAATCCGAACAGCGTGGAATCCACGGCCCTATGGCTTGCGGCGAATTTCCGTCGAGAGGCCCAACTCGGACTCAACGTCGAAAGCGCCGAGGCCGATCCGCTCGCGGCCAAGGACTCAACGCGACCGGAAAACTATCCCAGGTCGATCTACTTCGCACGCGCGGCCGGCGCCCGATACAACCATATGGTCCTGTCGCTGGCCTTGCGTGATCGAGATCCCGGCGTGGCATTGGGGGCGATTGCGGCATTGGGTGAGACGGCGGGCGAGCCGAGCCTGGTCGGCGCGGAGGATCTGAAGCAACCACTGGTGCGGATGTTGTCCTTCCCCAATCGGCAGGTTCGAACCAAGGCGGCCCTGACGCTGGGCAAAGCACTGCCGAAGACCTCGTTCTCCGGTTCCGAAAACGTGATCCCCGTTCTGTCGGAGGCGCTGCTCCAATCGGAGCGACAGGCGGCCCTGATCGTCGATCCCGACGGAAACCTCCGAAACAAGTTCCAGGCATTGCTGCGGGCCGGTGGGTTCGAATGCGCGATCGGCCCGACGTTGTATCAAGCCCTCCAGAATGGAAAAGACGCCAATCTAACATCGTTTGACGTCATCCTTCTCGGCAGCGACATCGAAAAGCCGGCCGTAGCCTCGGCGATTGGAGAATTGCGATCCAACTTCCAATCGGCCGCGACACCGATTCTCATCGTTGCGAAGGAAGACGACATCGGACGGGCACGGCGCGTGTCGCGAGATGCCGCCGGTGTGGAGATGATCCTCTCCGACGTGATCGATCTGGGTGATCCCGATCAGATCACCCGGAAGTTGATGGGCCATTATGCCCGAGCGGCCCAGGCGCTGGGCATGACGTCGCTCGATCGGGACTTGTCTCTGCAATTGGCCATTCGTTCGGCCGGCGTCCTGCGGGGTATCGCGGAGAGTCACCTGAATGTGTACGATTTTTCACGGGCGGTTCCCTCCCTGATTCAGGCCCTCAAGAGCAAGTCCGAGGCCCTGAGGATGTCCGTGGCCCACACCCTGGCCCTGGCCGACAGCACCGCCGCCCAGGAGGCCGTGACCGAGTCGGCCCTGAACACGGTTCACTCCCAGGCCGAACGGATCGCCGCCTTCGCGGCCCTGGCCGAATCCGCCCGGCGCAACGGCAACCACCTCGGCGATCGAGAAGTCGTCTCACGGTTGATCGAGTTCACGATGGGCGAGCAGGATCTCATCCTGCGCGCCGCCGCCTCCAAGGCCCTGGGCGCACTCGACCTGCCCGGCAACAAGGCGAGCGAAATCATCCGCGCGCAATACAAGGGATGAGAACAACCCAATCAGAGCCGCGCCCGTTAGGAAGCGATCGGCGTGTACCCTTGATACACCTGTCGGCTTCCGCATTGATTCCGCAGTCTTGACCCTGATTGATTTTTGAACGCTGACCGCTCCCTCACGGTCCCGGCTCTGATCAGTCGCGGTTTCGTCCCTTTCGCTTCCTCTTTCGTTTCTTGCCGTGCTTCTTTTTCTTCTTCTTCTTGACTTCCTTGTCTCCGCTCTTCTTTTTCACCTTCGCCCCCAGTTTGAGCGCGTCGATCTTGTTCAGAATCGCGTGCCAACTCGGCCTCATGTGAATCATCGCCGGGAAAATTTCCCGGACCGTCCCCGTGCGATCGATCAGATAGGTGGTGGTCCGATCGTAAGGCTGAGTCTCCTTGCGATTGATATCGGCAACGATGTCAAACGATGGTTTGGACTGGATCTTCTTCAGGATCCGACCGTGGGTCTCGAGATTCTTGTCCTCCTGAGCCACGGCAATGACCACGGTCTCGCGCTTCTCAAACACGTCATACATCTCCTGCAACTGAACCAGTTGCTTGACGCAGAACGGTCACCAGAAGGCACGATAGGTCGTCACCAGCACGTTCTTCTTGCCGCGATACTGCTCGAGTGAGACCTTCGAACCGTCCGCCCGAGGCAGCTCAAACAACTCCGCCTGATCACCGATCTGAAGTTCGTCGCCCGTGCCCCAATCGGACTCGGTGGCGTTGATGAGTTCCGCGGTGGCGCCGGGACGAACGGGCAACTCCATGCGTTTACGGATAAACCAGGCATCGTTGGCCGGATCATCGCTCGCATAGGCGATGATGTTCAGGGCGATGCGCTCATCCTCCCCCGGTTCGTCCACCAGTG
This sequence comes from Phycisphaerae bacterium, assembly GCA_046754005.1. Classification (GTDB taxonomy): domain Bacteria; phylum Planctomycetota; class Phycisphaerae; order UBA1845; family UTPLA1; genus CAYXGR01. The sequence goes on from JBHHUV010000125.1 coordinate 4,723, forward strand.
TGAACCGCACGGTTGTTTCGTTTCCCTGCATGAGCCGCTCAAAGGGTTCCCGCAGGTATTCATTTTTGCTCAGTTCGCGCTGCGTTTTGAGCACCTTGCCGTCGAGTTGGACGGACGGCGGTGTCTTGATCTGGAGAAAGGGCTTGGGGATGCCGGAGTCGGAGGCGGACCAGCCGTCCTTGAACCGAGCCTCGACGACGAATGAATAGGACTGGCCGATCTCCAACCGATCGGCCTGGAGTGTGGCCGAGACCGTGACGACATCATCGGGCGGATTCGGCGCCGACAGAACCAGGGGAACCAACATCGCGGCAATGGAGTAAACCATACGAGAATCTCCGGAAGAATAGGGACAAGCGGTAATGGACCGTCTCTACGCAGAATGAAGCATCCATGAGCCATCCACGAGACCGGTCACAAACACGTTCTCAGAGCGGAACCCCATCGGCCCGCGGCTTATTCCTTGACATGATACACGAAACACGGATGGTAGGTGTTGACAAACCGGAAACACAAAGGAGATCGGAATCCATGGCTCGAAAGGTGCTCCATCTACTCGCGCAGCGCCCCTTGTTGACAGGAAGCGGCGTATCCCTGGACGCGGTGGTTCGCTGTGCTTCGCGTGCGGGTTGGGATCAGCATGTCGTGGTCGGTGTGCCGCGTGAAGATCCACGCCCCGCGGTCGGGGGGCTGGAGGCCTCGCGGATTCATCCGATGTTGTTTGAAACCGGCTCGCTCGACTTTCCGGTGCCGGGGATGAGCGACGTGATGCCCTATCGCAGCAGCCGGTATGCATCGCTGAACACACGGCAGTTGGCGGCCTATCGCGAGGCATGGCGGACGCACATCGGCAAGGTCATATCATCGTTTCAACCGGATGTGATCCACAGCCGCCATATCTGGCTGATGAGTTCGATGCTCAAGGACATCGCCCCGAACACGTCGGTCGTCACCCAATGCCACGCGACAGGCCTCCGCCAGATACGCCTTTGCCCTCACCTCGCGGAGGAGGTGTGCCGGGGATGCGCGAGAAACGACGCGTTTTTCGTATTGCACCGTGGGCACGCCGACGCCCTGGCGGATCAGTTGCGCATCGATCCGAAACGGATTCACGTCGTGGGCGCGGGTTATCGTGATACGCTGTTCCACGCCCGAAATCGAAGCCGGGGAACTGGTACGCAAATTGTATACGCCGGTAAATACAGCCGCGCGAAGGGATTGCCCCAACTGCTCGATGCGGTGGAACGGCTCACGTCGTGCTTTCCCGATCTGCGGTTGCATGTGGCCGGAGACGGGGCGGGCTCGGAGGCGGAGGGCATTCGGAAACGCATGCGCGCGATGGGCTCGCGCGTCGTGATGCACGGTCAAATCGAACAAGAGGCACTGGCCGATCTGTTCCGATCGAGCGACGTGTTTGTGTTGCCATCGTTCTACGAGGGACTGCCGCTGGTATTGGTGGAGGCGGCCGCCTGCGGGTGCCGGCTGGTGTGTACGGACCTGCCGAGCGTTCGCGCCGGTCTGGGGTCGGCATTCGGCCGATTGGTCAATTGGGTTCCCATGCCCCGGCTGATCGGGCCGGATACGGCGGTCGACGAAGACCTGCCGGCGTTTGTGGATCGGTTAGTGGCGACACTTGCCGGCGCGATCGAATCAGGTCCGATCGATACGCCCCGCGAACAAGTCTCCACGATTCTCGATGTCTTTACATGGGACGCCGTCTTCGCCCGAATCGAAACGATCTGGCAATCGTTGGCCGACGGGCGGGATTGAACGGCGCGGCCGGCGTCAGGGCGTCAGGAACGCGTCGACGAACAGTTGAACATCACCGCCATCGACGACCGTATCGCAGTTCATGTCCGATCGGGTCGCATGGGCCGGGTTCAATGCCGGATCGAGCAGAACGGCGACGAATGCGGTGACGTCGTCGAAATCCTCGTCCAGATCGCCGTCGATATCAACTCCGGGCGCCCCGGGGATGCTCGCGGCGTTGGCCGGATTGCTACAGGCATCGATTTCGTCGCGGTCGAAGAAGCCGTCGAGGTCTCGATCGACACCGATGCGGATCTGCGAGCCAATCGGGACGACGGTGTAGGTCAACTCGCTGCCGGGCGCGGCGAGGGCCTGTAGTTGGGCGGCGGTGTGAAACTCGGTAACGCGATCGGACTGAAAACGGCCCGCGCCGGTGTAGGTATAGCCGCGATGAAGACCGGCCTGGTTCCCCTTGACGACGAGACCCACAGTGCCCGCCTCGGCCTGTGCGATCATGTCGGCGATGAGCGCCAATTGACCGGGGGCGGGCGTGCCGGCGTCCACCAGGGTGGTCTGCCAGCCGACGGCGGCAGGGGTATCCTGGCTCGTCGGGCCGGGCGGCTCAAGCGGATTGTTCGGTGAACCGAGCGGCAGGTTGGAACCCGTGAATGCAAGCATGAAGGCGACCATGTCGGCCGTCTGCTGGTCAGAGACGAGGTTGAAGACCGGCTCGTTCACGAAGCGGGCGATGGAATCGATGCTGCCGTCGTGGAGGAAGCCGAAGCCGGCGGTATTGGTCTGCTGCGTCAGATCGAAGCCGACCTTCTCGTAGAGGTTGCGAAGATGGGGAATCTTCATGCTCACGTTGGTCGAGCCGTCCACCGAGACGATGGCGTGGTGGCGCTCGCCGTTGGGACCGGGCGGGATCGGCTGAAAGACGGGCGGGAAGCCGACAAAGGTGCCGTCCGGGCCGACGCCGGTGGGCAGCGTGTGGCAGGTGACGCACTGAACGCCGTCGAGATTCGCCAGGCGGTAATCATTCAACCCAGTCATGGCATTGCCGTTGGTGGTTTCAGCCGCGGCGGACGGAAGCGGGAGAGCAGACCGG
>JBHHUV010000126.1:0-7576 GCA_046754005.1 Phycisphaerae bacterium
CGCCGCCTCGATCGCGTCGCGCAGGGCGAAGGCTCGGGGCGTGAAGCCCGCTCGCATGTTTGGCGGTTCAGCCGGGGCGTCGTGCATGGAGACTGTCACACCGCGTTGGTTCATCCCCGTCAGGCAGCCGATCAGACCCGGCCAGGTGATCGAGACCCAAGGGAACGACTTGCTGTCCTCCTCCCGCAAATAACACAAGATGAACTGATTGTTCTCCAAGACGTTGATTCGGATCCAGTCGAGGTTTCGGCCGGCCAGCGTGTCGCCATTCTTCGTGAGCCGGCCCCATGCAGCGAAAGAGGAACAGCCCAGTCGCGATGAATCGGGAATACAGTTGATCGCCACGAGGTCTGTATAGTTCAACTTTCGTTTCAACGAGGAAATCGTTGTCTTGCCATTCAGCCGGGCCTCGATCCCCGCGAGCATGCCGCGAAGTTCCTGCTCATACTTCGGCTCGATCTTCATGATTCCGGAAACCATCGTCGATGCCATCTGATAGGTGGCTGCCTTGCCGACGTTCGATTCGTCCTTCAGGTAGCCCTCGAAGAGCGAGAGGATTTCCCGCGCCATGTGATAGCCGTGGGCGTAACCGCGCTCGTGCGGCGAGCCCCAGACGCGGAGTATGGTTATGCCCTCGATCTTGGTGAGCCGGCCTTTGATGGCGACAGGCGCGTTCGTCCCTTCGGTGGGTTTCCCCGGAGCATCAGCGTGAACCACCAGCGGCGCGGCAAGAACGAAGAGCAGGCAAACAAATGGAAGTATCCGGCGCGTGTTTATCATAACGAAGCGGGCGGTTCTTACAGTGTGGCTCAGAAACAGAAGGTGGGCAGTGCCCACCCGACGGAACTTCGGGATACCGGGATGCACATGGGTTCGAGCGACCGCACGGACTGATAGTCCGTGGCTCTTCATACCCCCGCGCGTGCCGGCTTCTTTTTGGCTGCGGCCTTGGGTTTGACGATCGGTGCCGCCTTTCTTGCGGCGGTGGGTTCGGTCTTCGGCTTGCCGTTTCCGTTGGTGGCCTTGTCATTCTTCTTGCCATAGCCGCATGCGTCGAGAATCTTGGCGCGAATCTCGGCGTAGAGATCGGGATTGTCCTCGATGTAGCGTTTGGAATTCTCCCGACCCTGACCGAGCTGAGCAGCGCCGTAACGGAACCAGGCGCCCTGCTTCTCGACGATGTTGTGCTTGGTGCCCAGCTCCAGCAGGTCGCCGGACTGGCTGATCCCGGAGTCGAACATGATGTCGAACTGGGCATCGCGGAACGGCGGAGCCACCTTATTTTTCACGACACGTGCGCGAACCTGGTTGCCCGTGACCCGATCCCCCTCCTTGATCGAGGCGATCCGCCGGACATCGATCCGGATCGAACTGTAGAACTTCAGTGCCCGACCGCCCGGCGTGGTCTCCGGGCTGCCAAACATGACGCCGATTTTCATGCGTATCTGGTTGATAAAGATAACGATGCAGCGACTCTTGGCGATCGCAGCCGTCAACTTCCGCATGGCCTGGCTCATGAGCCGGGCCTGGCTGCCGACCTGGGCCTGCCCCATATCTCCCTCGAGTTCGGCCTTGGGAATCAGGGCGGCCACGGAATCGACGACGATGACATCGACCGCGTTCGAGCGGATCAGCATCTCGGTGATCTCGAGGGCCTGCTCTCCTCCTTCAGGCTGCGAGACCAGCAGCGTCTCGGGGTTGACGCCATTCTTTTTCATCCAGGCCGGATCGAGGGCATGTTCCGCATCCACAAACGCGGCGACACCGCCGGTCTTCTGGGACGAGGCGATCACATTCAACGCCAGCGTTGTCTTGCCGCTGGATTCGGGGCCGAAGATCTCGACGATCCGCCCCCGAGGGATTCCATAGCCGCCGAGGGCCATATCCAGCGAGAGGGCGCCGGAACTGATGGCATCCTTGCACGGGGAGTAATCGCCATCCATCTTCATGATGGCGCCCTTGCCGTAGGCCCGCTCGATCTGCTGGAGTGCCCGATCGAGTGCCAGATGTCGTTTCTTGTCGATGTCCGCCTTCGCGTCGGTCTTTGTGGCCATAGGTGGGACTCCTGTGAATCGGTCATTTGCGGCCGGTTTCTCGGCCTTCACATGTGCTTATGATGCCATGAACATCGACCGGTGGCAAGGGGTATTATTAGGAAAATGTTAGGATTGTGCTGAGTCCTTTCCGAGTCTCCCGGTCGGTCTCGCACGCGCTTTCATGACTCAAGCCCGGCTGAAGCCGGCTGATGATGCTCTGGAATTCCGTGAACCACCGACTGAAGTCGATGGCAAACACTGGTCGGCTGAAGCTCGATCCTTGCGGGTACTGGTCCACATTTGCTTATCCGCACGATCAACAGATGGGTCAGATGACCCATCCTACCTGCTTGATCAGAGTTTGGGGCCTTCCATTCCGAGGTTTCGAACGAGGAAGGCCCATTTGTCCGCCGTCTCGTCGATGACATATTCAGTTGGTTTGCCGGCGCCGTGGCCTGCCCGGGTCTCGATTCGGATGAGGATGGGGGCCGGGCCGGACTGAGCGGCCTGGAGGGCGGCGGCGAACTTGAAGCTATGGGCCGGGACTACGCGGTCGTCGTGGTCGCCCGTGGTGACGAGGGTGGGCGGATAGACCGTGCCCTTCTTAATGTTGTGATAGGGCGAGTAGGCGTAGAGGGTTTTGAACATCTCGGGATCCTCGATCCGGCCGTAGTCGCTGGTCCAAGCCCATCCGATGGTGAATTTCTGGAATCGGAGCATGTCCATGACGCCGACCGCCGGCAGGGCTGCTCCGTATAGATCGGGCCGCTGGGTGATGCAGGCCCCGACGAGGAGACCGCCGTTGCTGCCGCCGCCGATGGCGAGTTTCTCTCGACGGGTAAATTTGTTCGACACCAGCCACTCGGCCGCCGCGATGAAGTCGTCGAACACGTTCTGCTTGTTGAGGAGGCGGCCTGCGTCGTGCCATTGTTTGCCGTATTCGCCGCCTCCGCGAAGATTGGCCTGGGCATAGATGCCGCCCATTTCCATCCAGACCAGGTTTGAGATGCTGAATCGGGGGGTGAGGGAGATATCGAATCCGCCATAGCCGTAGAGGTAACAAGGATTGTTCCCATCCTTTTTCAATCCCTTTTGATGGGTGATGAACATGGGGATCTGCGTGCCGTCCTTGCTCTTGTAGAAGACCTGCGTTGTGACGTATTGATCGGGATTAAAATCGACCTTGGCCCGTTTGAAGACGCTGCTCTTTCCGGTCTTCATGTCGTAGCGATAGATCGTGGGCGGATTGGCGAAGCTGTTGTAGGAGTAGAAGGTTTCGGTGTAGGTTCGCTTGCCGCTGAAACCACCGGCACTACCAAGGCCGGGAAACTCGACTTCGCGAACGAACGAACCCTTCAGGTTGAAGATCTTCACCCGTGTGTGGGCATCCTTTAGATAGGACGCTACAAACATGTTGTTCACGACGCCGACCCCTCGGAGTGTCTCGGCCACTTGGGGGATCAACTCCTTCCAGTTCGCCGGATCGGGGTTTGTTGTGTCGATCGCGATGACGCGACCGCGTGGGGCGTTCAGATCGGTCTTGATGTAGAAGACCGGGCCGTCGTTTTCGAGGAAGCTGTACTGGGCGTCGAAATCGTCGAGCAGCTTGACGAAATCGCCATGTGCCTCTCTCAAGTCCCTGTAATAGAGCCGGTTCTTACGCTCGGTTCCCTGTGAAATACTGAGCAACAGGAATCGGCCATCCTCACTCTGGAAGCCGCTGAACCCCCATTCCTTCTGGTCCGGCCGCTCATAGACGAGAGTGTCCTCGGACTGCTGCGCGCCCACGCGATGATAGTAGAGCTTGTTGTAGTAATTCGTGCTCGAGAGTTCTTCGCCCGGCTTGGGCTTGTCGTAGCGGCTGTAGAAGAAGCCCTTGCTGTCCTTGGACCAGGATGCGCCCGAGAACTTGATCCATTCGAGCTTGTCGGCCAGATCCTTGCCGGTCTCGACGTCTCTTACGTGAAAGGTCTGCCAGTCCGAGCCGCCATCGGAGAGACCGTAGGCCATCAGTTTGCCGTCGTCGCTGATGGTCCAGGTGCTGAGGGCGATGGTGCCGTCCTTCGACAGCTTGTTGGGATCGAGCAGCACGCGGGGTTTTCCGCCGAGGCTGTCCATCGTGTAGACGACGTATTGGTTTTGAAGGCCGTCGTTCTTGCGATAGAAATACCTGCCGCCCTGTTTGAACGGGGTTGTATATTTCTCGTAGTTCCATAGGCGGGTCAGCCTCTTCTTGATCTGATTGCGCTCGGGGATCTGCTCAAGATAGCCGAAGGTAACTTTGTTCTCGGCCTTGACCCATGCCTTGGTCTCCTCGGCGTTGTCGTCTTCGAGCCAGCGGTAGGGATCGGGCACTCGGACATCGTGTATGACGTCTACCTGATCGACGGTCCGGGTTTTTGGATAGGCGAGCGGGCCTTCCGCTCGGGCGGAGGTCGGGATCAACGCCGTCAGCGCTGCGATGGCGAGAACCGTGCGAATATACCAGTGCGATCGACTGAGTCTGGGCTGCATGGGGGTATCTCCTTTGTGCGTGTGACTGTCGGGGGTTGGCTTCTTCCCAAAGTGGGGAATCAGGTTGCAATTGTCCCATGAACGAGGCGGTTTGCAAGCTGGTTAACCGGGTTGGGCTTGCCGAGGGTGCATGACAGTTTGGACGGGTGTTGAATTGATTTCGAATTGTGGATTGGGTGGACGGATTGGTAAGCCCGTTGAAACGGGCTGAATGTATGGGGGGGCTTGTGGGCGTGATACCGGCCCCATAGGGACCGGCCTAATAGCCCGCTTCGCGGGGAAGCCCCGTGAACGGGGCTTTTTGGAACGCTCAGTGGGATTGAGTCATGAAAGCCCGGCCGAAGCCGGCATGATGTCCGCCGATTCTGTCAAGGATCCGGCTTGCCGAGGACTGGAACTGGGTGGAAAATGGTCTGTTGGCGAGATGAGGCAGTCCTGCGACGGGAAGGAAACTATCATGAATATTCGAATCATAAGTGCTGTGATCGTGGCGACGGTGGGTGCGGCGGCATGGTTCACCCATGCCGATCAGGAGAGCAACGAGGGGCCCCGGCCGACAGAAGCCAGCGAGAAAGTGCCGGATTCAGCACCGCCGGAGGGGGTTGCACTGTCACAGGCCGAATTGGAGAAGAAGTTCAAGGAGATGTTGACGGGCGTTGTGTTTCGGGGGACGTTTCAGATGACCCGCGCGGAGGGGTTGAAGGGCAAGGCTCCGCTCTCGCCGCCGCGGACGGAACGGTACACGATCAAGAGCATCTCCAAGGGGCTTGACGACAATTGGGTCATCACCGCTCGAATCCAATATATGGACAAGGACGGTACGCTGCCGATTCCCGTTCGGGTGGTCTGGGCGGGGGACACGCCGATCATCACGCTCGACAAGTTCAATGTGTTGGGGTTTGGTCGGTACTCGGCCCGGGTGATGATCTACAATGGTTTTTATGCCGGCACCTGGTTCGGGAAGGGCTATGGTGGGATCCTCTCTGGTCAGATCGTCAAAGCAGAGGATGAGGAAGCGGTCAAGAAACTGGAGGCTAGAGACAAGAGGCAAGAGGCGAGAGACAAGAAACTAGAAACTGGAAACTCGTAACCCATTTATGGATCACTTTCACTATCGGGGTGGCGAACTTTATTGTGAAGACGTGCCTGTCGCCCGTATCGCCGAGTCGGCGGGCACTCCCGTCTACATATACTCCACGGCCACACTTCTACATCATTTTGACGCTGTTGCAGCCGCCTTCGCCGACGTTGATCCGATCCTCTGTTACTCGATCAAGAGCTGCGGGAATCTGCACATCTGCCGGCTGCTGCGGGAGCGTGGTGCGGGGTTTGACGTGGTTTCCGGAGGCGAGTTGGTTCGGGCGATTGAGGCGGGGGGCGATCCTGGAAAAATCGTCTTTGCCGGGGTGGGGAAGACCGACGAGGAGATCTGTCGGGCGATCGACGCGCGGATCGGCTGGTTCAACGTCGAGTCCGAGGCGGAGCTGGAGAATCTGATCGAGATCTCCCGACAGCGGGGCGAGACCGTTCGCGCCGCCCTTCGCGTCAACCCCGACGTCGATCCGCAGACTCATCGGTACACGACGACGGGTAAGAAGGAGACCAAGTTCGGCGTCGATCTGGAGCGGGCCCATCGTGTTTTCGAGAAATACGGACGGCAGGAGCACGTTCGCCTGTGCGGCATCCATCTGCATATCGGCTCGCCGGTCAACCGTGTCGAACCCTACGTGCGGGCGATCGAGAAGGGGCTGGCGCTGATCGAGGCACTGCGGGCCGACGGTTTTGCGATCGACATGCTGGACATCGGTGGCGGCTTCGGTGCCCACTATCGCGGGGCTGAGGCCCCGGCGGCACTGGGCTATGCCGAGGTGATCGTTCCGCTTATCAAGGACAAGGGTCTTCAGATTATCCTGGAGCCCGGCCGGTCGATCGCCGCGAACGCGGGTATCCTCCTTGCCCAGTCGCTCTACCTCAAGCAGTCCGGTGATCGACAATTCCTCATCGTTGACGCGGGGATGACCGAACTGATCCGACCGGCCCTGTACGAGGCCTGGCACTTCGTCTGGCCCGCCCGACCGGGGTCGGGGTTCGTCCCACCGCGGCGCGGTGAGGAGGTGGACCTGCCAGGACTGTTGCCGATGGATGTCGTCGGGCCGGTCTGCGAGAGCGGCGACTTTCTCGCGAAGGACCGGAGGCTGCCGCCGATGCGACGGGGTGATCTGTTGGCGGTCTTCTCCGCCGGGGCCTATGGGATGGTTATGGCGAGCCATTACAATTCGCGACCGAACGCGCCGGAGGTGCTGGTTGACGGCGACAGTTTCCGCACGATTCGCCGTCGTGAAACGATGGACGATTTGCTTGCTGCGGAGCGGTAGATGGGTCATCGTACGTGTTTGGCGAGGTCGTTGCCCATTGCGTCGATCAATAAGCCCGTTAAAACGGGCTAAGAGATATGGGGACGATCGTCTTCACCGGCCCCATAGGGACCGGCCTGAAGCCCGCCATCGGCGGGAAAGGCCGCTGAAGCGGCCTGGTGTGTCCACAGACTGCGAGCATGATCGTTAGACTGGTACAGGCCACGTGACCCATCTGTTGAATGCCCGCGATGATTATCATAAGCGTATTGCATTTGGAGAAGCCATGATATCTTGAGCGGTTTCAGGACGTGGGTCTGATGACCCACGCTACGGGGTTGCTAATCGCCTGATCTTCGCTTCGATCGCCTGAATCTGTTTCGTCGTGAGGCGATTGGGTTTTGATACGTAGATGCGCTGGGCTTCCAGATCCAGAGCGGTTTGAAGCTGATGGGCGGCCTTGGTTCGTGCTTCGGCGGCGGCGCTCTGCTTCGCATGGAATTCGAGCAATGTGGCCAGATCTATGCGGCGCCTTGGCGAGGTGGGATAGGCCGCGACGAATGCCTGCTGGGCTTTGATGGATCGACTGAGATCAGCGGTGTCCTTGCTGAAGTCGTAGCGCCGCCGGTAGAGCATGGCGCGGTAGGAATGGAGGCGACCGCTGTTGTGATC